>JAFZVQ010000024.1 GCA_017617715.1 Bacteroidales bacterium
GACAAAAATGGCAGGTGGTAATTTTGCCGTTCAGAACAAAAAAGATAGATCGGTTATTCTGTGCTATCATTGATAATCGCCGCAATAGAATGATTCATTGTTAATTACGGCGATTTCATCCTACTAAATGTCCAACCCGCCGCTTTTGCAAAAGTAATAATTATTTTCAATGTTCGCAAATTTTGCGAACATATTATGCCTTTAATAAAAAAAACAGAGTACCCATTTCTTGCGAAATAAATACTCTGTAATTGTTTTCGATGCCACATTTGAGGCGCTTATCTCTCAATCGCATCGCGCAAAATCTTGTTGCAAATGTAATATGTTTTTTCGGAAATACAAAGAATCGTGAAAGAAATAAAACTGGTTTGTAGGCTCGGGTGCAGAAGGGTGTAGGCCTTATTTCAGGTAGCAGCTGAAGAACTCCCAGAGGACCTCCGGGACGTCCAGGTCGGCGGAGCCGTTTTTGTGGTGGCCGCCGAGGATTTCGTAGAGGCGGACTTCGCAGCCGTCGGTGCCGTCGAGGTAGCGGTGGCGCACGACGGTGTGGCTCTGGGGCTTGTAGAGCGGCAGGGTGTCGCAGACCTCATGGGTGCAGCAGTCGGTGCTGATGATCCGGCCGACCGCCTGGGGGACGCTTATGTATTCGCCCCAGCCGTCATGGTTGTCGGGATCGCCTTCCCAGTGTGAGGTTTTGTCGGCCGTGCCGTGTATCTCGATGAAGGGCACGGGCCCGCGGGGCTTGATGTCGCGGTATATCCATTCCATGGTCAGGCCGGCAAGCGAGACGATGGCGGAGAAACGCTCCGGGTGGGTGTGGGCAAGAAGGTAGCACATCTCGCCGCCGTTGGACATGCCGCTGAAGCAGGTGTTGGCGCGGTTTAGCTTATACTCCCGCTGGAGCTTTCGCTGGAGAGCCAGGATGAAGGCCACGTCGTCCACTTTCCAGCCCGCCTGTGACGGGTAGCCTACGTTCCAGCCGTTTTTGCCCTTGCCGGGATCTGGCAGTGCCTGGGGGTAGCAGAGCACGAATCCGTGGCGCCGGGCGCAGTCGATCATGGCGGGGAAGTAGCCGTCCGCCTTACCGCCGTAGCCGTGGCACATGAAGACCAGCGGCCTCTGGGCGCACAGGGTATCGGGCACATAGAGCCAGTATTCACGTTCCTGGCCCCGGTGGCGCATGGTGTGGCGTACGGTCTGGGCCTGCAGCCCAAGGGCGGCAAGCAGCAGCACTGCCGTGGCGATGAAGATATGCTTTTTCATAATCGGTTGAATTTCCAAAGTACGATTCCCACGCTCACGGAGACGTTGAGCGAATGCTTGGTGCCGTGCTGGGGGATGACGAGCGCGCCGTCGGAAGCGTCCACGACGCTCTGCTGCACCCCGTCAACTTCGTTGCCGAACACAAGGGCGTAGCGCGCTCCGGGCTCGAGGTTGAACTCCTGCAGCGGCACCGCCTTTTCCGTCTGCTCCACGCTCAGCACGGTCCAGCCGTCAGCCTGCAGCTCGCGGACCGCTTCAAGCGTGTCGTCCCGGTGCTCCCAGGGCACGCTGTCTTCGGCCCCGAGGGCTGATTTGTGGATTTCGGCGCTTGGCGGGACGGCGCAGATGCCGCACAGCCAGACCTTGTCCGCCTTGAAGGCGTCGGCGCTGCGGAAGGCGCTGCCTACGTTGTGGGCGCTGCGTATGTTGTCGAGTACCAGGCAGATGCCCGATTCCGGCAACTGACGGTATTCTTCCGGGCTCACGCGCCCGAGCTCGATATTCAAAAGTTTGCGGTCTCGCATTTGCACAAAGGTACAAAAATTCTTATATTTGAGGGATTAAAAAATCAGTTATGAAGCAGGATATACAGTTGTTTGAATTGATCAAGAAAGAGGCGGAGCGCCAGAAGAGCGGCCTTGAATTGATTGCGTCAGAGAATTATGTGTCGGACGATGTGCTCAAGGCCATGGGCTCAATCTGCACCAATAAATACGCTGAAGGCTACCCGGGCAAGCGCTACTATGGCGGATGTGAAGTGGTGGACCAGATCGAGCAGCTTGCCATCGACCGCCTGAAAGAGATCTACGGCGCAGTCTGGGCAAATGTGCAGCCCCACTCGGGTGCGCAGGCCAACATGGCCGTGACCATGGCCGTCCTCAAGCCCGGAGACACCATGATGGGCCTGGACCTCAGCATGGGCGGACATTTGACGCACGGCTCTCCCGTCAACGCTTCCGGTATCCTGTATAATGTGGTGGCATACGGCCTGGATCCCGAGACCGGCCGCGTGGATTACGACAAGATGGAGCAGCTTGCCATTGAGCACAAACCCAAGCTTATCGTCGGCGGCGCTTCCGCCTATTCCCGGGAATGGGATTACCCGCGCATGCGCGCAATCGCAGATAAGGTAGGCGCCATCCTCTGGATCGACATGGCCCATACTGCCGGACTCATTGCCGCCGGCCTTTTGGAGAATCCCGTAAAATATGCCCACATAGTCACTTCCACCACCCATAAGACCCTGCGCGGTCCCCGTGGCGGCATTATCCTGATGGGCAAGGACTTCGACGATCCCCAGGGCCGCACGACTCCCAAGGGCGTGGTCAAGAAGATGAGCCAGGTGCTGGATTCCTACGTGTTCCCCGGAGTGCAGGGCGGGCCGCTCGAGCACGTGATCGCCGCCAAGGCGGTTGCTTTCTATGAGGCCCAGCAGCCCGAATACGTGACCTACCAGAAGCAGGTGATGGCCAACGCCAAGGCAATGTGTGCTGAATTCGTCCGCCTGGGCTACAAGGTCGTCAGCGGCGGCACCGACAACCACCTGATGCTCATCGACCTGCGCAGCAAGTTCCCGGACGTGACCGGCCGCATCGCGGAGCACGAGCTGGTGAAGGCCGACATCACCATCAACAAGAATATGGTGCCCTTCGACACCCGCAGTCCCTTCCAGACCAGCGGCATACGCATCGGCACTCCTGCAATCACTTCCCGTGGCTTCGTCGAAAAGGATATGGTGTACATTGTCGGCCTGATCGACACCGTGCTTGCATCCTGTGCGCGTGCCGTTTCGGCCCTCACGGCCAAGGAGGAACTGACTATGGAGCAGAAGGCCGCCCTGGACGCCCACGCCGCGGTCCTTTCCGAAGTCCGCCGCAAGGTGCTGCAGATGACCGCCGGCGTGCCGCTGAACAAGTATTAATGACATTTTGTCACTGGCATAGACATTGATTCTATTTATAGCGTCTCCGGTTGCGGAGGCGCTTTTTTGACACTAATAATTATCAATATTATGCTTAAACCTTTAGCAGACAGAGTGGTCATCGAGCCCAAGGAGGCCGAGACCAAGACAGCGTCGGGAATCTTCATCCCTGACACTGCAAAAGAGAAACCCCAGCAAGGAACGGTAGTGGCCGCCGGCCCCGGCAAGAAAGACGAGGCCATGGAGGTCAAGGTCGGCGACGTGGTGCTCTACGGCAAGTACGCCGGCACCGAGGTTACCGTCGAAGAGAAGAAATACCTCATCGTTAAACAGTCTGACATTTTAGCAATCCTGTAGATTCTTCGGACTGCGCCCTCAGAATGACAGCCGTTTTTCATCTGTCATTCTGAGCGAAGCGAAGAATCTTTAAAGAAGCGAAGAATCTTTAAAGAAGCGAAGAATCTTTAAATAAACGTGAATTATGGCAAAAGAGATTAAATTCAATACCGATGTCCGCTCCAGGATGAAGAGCGGCGCGGACCAGCTCGCCGACGCTGTGAAGGTGACCCTCGGCCCCAAAGGCCGTAATGTGGTTATTGATAAAAAGTTCGGTGCTCCCCAGGTGACCAAGGACGGCGTGACCGTGGCCAAAGAGGTCGAACTTGAGGACCGTTTCGAGAATATGGGTGCCCAGATGGTCAAGGAAGTCGCTTCCAAGACCAACGAGCAGGCCGGTGACGGCACCACTACCGCTACCGTCCTCGCCCAGGCCATCATCAACGTGGGTCTTAAGAACGTGACTGCGGGTGCCAATCCCATGGACCTGAAGCGCGGCATCGACAAGGCTGTCGCGGCTGTGGTGGAGTCCCTCAAGGGCCAGAGCAAGCAGGTCGGCAACGACTACTCCAAGGTGGAGCAGGTCGGCACCGTCAGCGCCAATAATGATTCTTATATAGGTAAGCTCATCGCGGACGCAATGTCCAAGGTCGGCCAGGACGGCGTGATCACCGTCGAAGAGGCCAAGGGCACCGACACCGAGGTGAAGGTTGTAGAAGGCATGCAGTTCGACCGCGGCTACATCTCTCCGTATTTCATGACCAACGGCGACAAGATGGAAGCAGAGCTGAGCAACCCCGCAATCCTAATCACGGACAAGAAGATCAGCACCATGAAGGACCTCCTGCCCATCCTCGAGCCCATCGCCCGTGAAGGCAAGGAGTTGCTCATCGTCGCAGAAGACGTCGACGGCGAGGCGCTTACCACCCTTGTGGTCAACAAGCTGCGCGGCACGCTCAAGATCGCTGCCGTCAAGGCCCCCGGTTTCGGCGACCGCCGCAAGGAAATGCTGCAGGACATTGCAACACTGACCGGAGCCGTCGTGGTCAGCGAGGAGCGTGGTTTCACCCTCGAAAACACCACCCCCGACATGCTGGGCAAGGCTGAAAAGGTCACGATCACCAAGGAGAACACCACCATCGTCGGCGGCGCCGGCGACAAGGAGGCTATCCGCGACCGCGTGGACCAGATCCGCAAGCAGATTGAAGTCAGCACTTCCGAATACGACAAGGAGAAGCTCAAGGAGCGTCTCGGCAAACTCGGCGGCGGCGTTGCCGTGCTCTACGTGGGCGCGAC
>JAFZVQ010000025.1 GCA_017617715.1 Bacteroidales bacterium
AACAACTGATTGTCATTCTTGTAAATGCGATACCATGTGGCCACATAAACATCACCCGTGGACGTGACAACCAGAGGACGAAAATCTTCTTTGTTGTTTTCGAAACAGCCTCCGCCTTTTTGCTCAAGCGTCCGAATGACGGTACCGTCACAGTATTCTATTATCTTCTGATCGTTTTCGTCACTGGTGTTAAAACATACAGCATAATAAATATGTCCGCCGGCTGTGCAAAGGGCAACGTCGTGGTATCCGGGCTGTTGGATGGCGTATAGTTCCTGCCCGTTTTTCGTAAGCACGTCCTTGAATGTGCCATCGCTCTGTTCAACACGTAAGATATAGACATCGCCCTCGTCCGATATGTCGATTGCCGGCGTATGATTTCGTTTTGAAATTTCGGTCTCCGACCATTTTCCTCCCGAGTATTTATATAGAACAGTAGAATACTCTCCATAAGAATTCTTGATGGGGGCGGCTATGTACAGATCTCCGTTGGGAGCAAGGGCGCTGCGCACATTCTGCATCCGCGCATAGCTACCGTCGATGTAGCTGGTTGTGCTTGTCCCGTCAGGCTTGATAATGACTACATAATCCCGTCCGGAAGACCAGTCGTGCCATACAATCGCTACGGTGCCGTTCCTGGCGGTCATACTCATGAGGTCATCACCACTGTTCGTTTTGGGGATTTCGTAGAGCGGCTTTCGGTTTTTGCAAAGGTACCAATTGGGACTGTACACTTCTACGCTGTATAAATCAGCCCCGTCAGAACAAATGCCATAAGTCGAGTAATAATAGAAATTACTGCCGTTGAACTTCCCTGTGAGGGGGTCCGGCTCACCGTTGACGTAAAGATCAGTACCGCGATTGAGCTTATAGTACACCCGTGCTCCCGCTTTATTGCCTACCGTCACGGCGCAGCTGGCGGTGAAGCCGCCCTCCTCTGAGGTTGCGGTAATGGTGGCCGTGCCTTCCTTGATAGCGATTACCTTACCCTGGTCGGATACCGTAGCAACATCTCCGTTGCTGGATGCCCAGCTGACTTTCTTGTTGGCAGCGTATTCGGGTGTATAGACGACGGAGAGCGTGGCGGTCTGGCCTATTGTGAGCGTGAGTTCCGAAGGGCTCAGGCTGATGCCCTTGAGGGTTGCGTCCTGGGTGACGGTGACTTCGCACCAGCCCTGCTGGTCGGGGTACTCCGTGGAACGGGCGTAGATTCTGGTCGTTCCTTTAGCTATTCCTGTCACCAGACCGTTATCATCGACCTTTGCCACGGAGGTATTCTGGGAGGCCCATTCCACCTCCTGATTGGCTCCTGCCGGGGAAACGGTGGCGCTGAGCTGGACCGTGGTGCCTTCTGATATCTCTGCGGTGGCGGGGGAGACCGTCACTCCGTCGGCAACGATTATTTCGGAGACCGTTACCTCGCAGGTCGCCGTGAAACCGCCGTCGTCGGTCTTTACCGTGATCGTGGCTTTGCCGCCTTTCAGCGCCTCCACGGTGCCGTTTTCATTCACGCTGGCCACCTCGGGGGCGCTGCTGCTCCAGGTAATCGTTTTGTTGCTGGCGTCTTCCGGTTCCACGGTGGGTGCCAGGCCTATGCGGTCGCCGACCTTGAGCTCCAGCGTTGCCCTGTCGAGCTTTACGCCCGTCACGGAAACGAAGTTCTTGCTCACGTACACGTTGCAGGCGTCGGTCTTGGCGCCGGCAAACGTGGTGACAGTAATGATGGCATTTCCGTCGCTTACGGCCGTTACCTTGCCGTTCTGGTCGACCGTGGCTACCGCTGGCACGGTGCTGCTCCAGCTCAGGGCGGTATTGGTGGCGTTCGCCGGTTCTATTGTGGCCTCCAGCACCTCGGTGCCGCCCACTTTGAGCATGAGGTCGTGCTTGTTGAGGGTGACGGATGTGGGGTCAACTTCAGGGTTGCAGCCGGCGGCGAGGGCGAGCAGCGCCGCGAGCGCGAAGAGGATTCGTTTCATATATGACTGGATGTTATCACCTGGGCAGTTCGTTAACCAGCTGCATGTGGCGTCGTTTCAGAGCAGTAAGGATACTGCGTTCGGTCATAGGGGTAAGGCCGGTAAACGTAGTTTTGGATTTCAACTCGTCCAATGGCATTTCCAGAAGAAGCTTGGCGATGCATTCGTCGGCAAATGAATTGGTGACCGTGTCTATACCGGAGAAATCGAGCGCGACTCTCTCTTCTCCATCCAAAAGCGGACGGAGATCAGCTCTAATCTTGGCTCCGAGGAGACGAGTCCCCATGCTGTCACCATATTTGGAGAACTTGAAAATTACCATAGTTTGTCCAATTCCGAGTTATTATCCAAAAACAACAAATCAAATTCTTCCGCCGGGTCCGTTCTGTGATCTACCACAGACGCAGGATCGATGTCCATATTGGATCGGAGTTCAAAGTAGATGTAGAATACAGGCCGAACCCCATTCCCTTTCCGTCTGATACCCGATCCCTGATGCAATACTCCAGAGCCTGCTGTTCAGAAATATTCTCATACTCAGTATTCTGTGCAAGAGACCTCCGGATGCCAATACCGTCATCGGCCACCAGGATTTGAATAAGATGCTGAGATTCAGAGTAATTCGTTATGACTATCCCGACATTCTTGCCGGAATGTATCAGCACGTTATCCATCACTTCGTAGAAACAATAACTCATTCCCTGAAGCAAAGATGTCTCCACTTCGGGCTGATGAATCAAAACCTCTACCAGTCTGCGGTACACTTGCTGGATGTTCTTTTCGTCGAACATCTCTATACAGACGTTTTCGGCAGAAGGGAAGTATTGATGAATTAATGTATCTACGTTCATATAGTTATGAAATTCCACGATTTCCACAAAGATAACAAGACATCGAGAGAAAAACAAAATACTTAACAATATATTATCTAAGAGGAGCTACGAAGAAGAGGCCGACCCTTTTTACCCGGTGGAAAGTGCACTTACTGGCCTGGGAGCCACATTTTGCACTTCTCAGTCAGTCATCAGTCTGTCATTTGAAATAATTGCTTATATTTACGGTGTATTGGAGATACCGGCGGGGGAATCCGGTGGAAGTCCGGCGCTGTGCCCGCAACTGTAGATTCCTTCAGGGGAAAAGTCAGAATGCCTGCCTGTATCAAGTTTTTGTCCGGGCTCGGGGACAAGTGCCGGCAGTAACGTAAAACATCATTCATAATGAAAAAAGCTTTTTTGCTTTTGCTTTCCGGCATGCTGGTTTTTGCCTCTTGCCAATTACCCCTGTTTCCCGACAACACATCCAAGGAGGCCAAGCTTACCGGCACGGTCGTCGATGTGGGCACCCTTTCGGGCTTCTCTAAGCTCTTCGTCCTCAATGAAGGCCAGATGGGCACGAACAATGCCTCCCTGGACATGCTCCGCCTGTCGGACTGCAATTACATCACCGGCGTGTTCAAGAAAATGAATCCCAAGGAAACCGCCGGCCTTGGCGATGTGGGCAACGACATCGTCACAATCGGCGACGAGCTTTGGATAGCCGTCAACAATTCCGGTATCGTGGACATCCTCAGCGCTAAAGACGAGACTGAAATCGCCGCCGTCCAGGTGCCGATGCCCCGCTGTCTGGCATTCGACGCCAATTATGTCTATGTGACTTCCTGGAACGGCGCCGTGACCGTGTATGGCCCGGACTGGTCCGTGGACCAGGAAAAGTCCAAAAACCCCAAGGGCGCGGTGTACAGGATAGACCGGTACACGAAGAAGCTGGACGGCTCCGTGGAGGTGGGTTACCAGCCTGAGGGCATTGCATTGTATGACGGCAAACTGTATGTGGCCAATTCCGGCGGCATTTCTTCGTCGCAGCCGCCCTTATATTCCTACGACAAGACCGTCAGCGTGGTGGACCTGGCCACTTTCAAGGTCACCAAAACCATCGAAGTGGAAATCAATCCCCAGAAGGTCTATGCCGACGGCAAGGGCAACATCTATGTGTCCTCGTTCGGTAATTATACCACCGTCCATTCCTGCCTGTGGCATATCAAGCCCGACGGCTCTGCCGCCAAAGTGTCCGATCTGGCCAGTTTCACGGCCGCCCTCGGAGATACTGTCTATTGCATGGGCAACGCAAATGAGTTTGACTACAATGCTATTCCCTCATGGCGTTCATGGAAGTGCAAGGACGGGGTCAAAATCAACTGGGGCGTAGGAGCTCTTCCCGGTTTTTGCGTAAATGGCTTTGCTGCACTCCCCGGCGGGTATTTCATCGTTGCAGATGCCGGTAATTACTTTGAACCCGGCACCGTGACCCTTTACCATGACGATCAATTGAAGTGGACCGTCATGGCGGGCGTCTGTCCCGGCCATTTCGCCATCTGGTAGTTGAAAGGGAGCTTAACAATCTTTCTTCTCTCGGTCTCCTTGAACGCCCTTGCCCAGGAGGCCGATACTCTCGTGGCCTCCCGGGTCAGTTCCGTGAAAAGCATCCCTGTCACGCGCGCTGCCGAAGAGGCCACGCTGGATGGGTCCCGGTCGCTTGTGGCCGATGCCGTGCGCCGCTTCACCGGCGTGCAGCTTAAGGATTACGGCGGCACGGGCGGCCTCAAGACGGTGAACGTGCGCAGTCTCGGCAGCGAGCACGTGGGCGTGTTCATCGGCGGCATACAGGTGGACAATGCACAGAACATGCAGGTGGACCTGGGGCGCTTCTCCACGGAGAGCTTCGGCTCGGTGGCGCTCTACAACGGGCAGAAGAGCCGCCGGCTGCAGACCGCGAAAGAGTATGCGGGCGGGGCGGCGCTCTACCTTGAGCCGGCGAGGCCGGTCAAGGACAGCTGGCGGATACGGGCCCGGGGCGGCTCGTTCGGCACGGCTGGTGCTGCCCTCCGGCGGGAGAAGGTCTGGCGGAACCTGCGCTTCAGCGCGGGCGCGGAGGGCCTCTACAGCGGCGGGCGTTACCGTTACCAGTTCTTCGATACCACCCTGGTGCGGGAGAACTCCGACCTGCGCTCGCTGCGCCTGGAAAGCCGTCTGGAGGGGAAGCTGCTCGGCGGCAACTGGGACCTTATGATATATGGTTACGGCTCCGAGAGAGGCTTCCCCGGCCCCGTGATACGCCGCGCCGCCGGCTTCCCGCTCAGTGCCGAGCGCCAGGCCGACCAGGACGCCTTCCTGCAGGGAGGCTGGACGGGCGACATCACCGGACGCTACGCCGCCGCCCTGCGTTTCAAGCTCGCGGACAGCTACACCCACTACGACTCCCACCCGGAAAAGAACCCCATGGCGTTGCCCTGCGACATGCATTTCCGGCAGCAGAGCGCATACCTGTCGCTCGCCCAGTCCCTGTCGCTCGGCAGCCGCTGGTCCGTGGACCTTTCCACCGACGCCCAGCGGAACGTCCTGCAGGCGGACCGCAATTACGAAACGACGCCCGAGCGTACCACGCTCACCGCCGTACTCGCCGGGCGCTTCATGTCCGGGCGCTTCCGGGCGGCGGCCCACATACTCTGGCAGGGCGCCTGGGATGCCGGTTCGTTCCGCTATGCCTGGATGCCCTCTGCCAGCTTCCACTGGGAGCCGTACAAATGGCTCGAAATCGAGGCCTTTGCCAAACGAAGCTGCCGCATGCCATCCTTCAACGACCTCTATTACATCACTATAGGCAACGTGCACCTGCGGCCTGAGTACGCCACCCAGACCGGCCTCGACCTGCGCCTGGGCGGCGAACACCTGGCCTTCCGCCTCTCTCCCTACTACAACCGCGTGACGGACAAGATTGTGGCGCTGCCCACGTCCTCGCAGTTCCGCTGGAGCATGCTGAACATAGGGACGGTGGACATCACCGGGGCGGACTCTCGTCTGGAGGCGGCGGCAAAGGCCGGGGAGTTCAGCCTGCACGGGACCCTCCGTTACACTTTCCAGCTTGCCCTGGACCACAGCGACCCGGCGAGCCGGACCTATGGCTGCCAGATTCCGTACGCCCCCATCCACAGCGGCAGCCTTGACGGGCAGGTCGAATGGCGGGGCTGGTCCTTCTCCTGGGACACCTCCGTCACCGGCCACCGCTGGTCCACCACCTCGAACACTGCCGACTACTATCTCCCGCCATGGTCCGTCAGCGACGCCACCCTCGGCAAATCCTTCGGCCGCTTCAAAGCCGGCCTCACGCTCGGCAACATCTTCAACGCCCAATATCAGATTGTCAAGGGCTACCCCATGCCAGGTACCAGCGTGCTGCTGCATCTTGAACTGCAACTGGATTAGTTGCCCGCGCCCGTTTGTGGATATTGAAAATCTTTCCTAACTTCGGGCCCATGAAAAAAGCGCTCATAGTGTCGCTGCTGCTTCTGGCATGGGTGCCGGGGCGCTGCCAGTTTTTCCGGAACGTGGATGACTGGCTGATGCGCAGGCAGGCCAGGCAGGTATATGACACCACCTATATCTACCGCCCGCAGACACGGTGGCTGGTGCGCACGAAGAGCTTTTTCTTCGGAGAAAACATCACCCTTATCGCCGGGGGCGGGGAAGCAGGGGCCAACGGCTACGGATTCCGTATCGGGAACGGCTTCAACTACAAGCAGACCATTGGCGGCGGCTACCGCAACCTGGCTTTCGACGTGGGTTTCATGCCTTTCGGCAAGCGCTCGTCCGCTGATTTCTCCATCAAGGTCTATGGCAACCGCATCGGAGTCAAGGCCGAAGGCGCGCTCTGCTACGGGTTCAGCGGAAGGGCCACTGCCCTGGGTCATTCTTATGACGTCAAGCCGGGCGACGTGGTGGCCATGTACGGGATGGTCAACGCCTACTACGCCTTCAACGGAGGGCGTTTTTCCATGCCGGCGGCTATGACGCAGTCCTATTTCCAGCGCCGCAGCGCCGGCAGCCTCCTTGCTGTCGTGTCGGTCCGGGCCATGCCGGTCACGGTGCTGGATGAAGCCATAAGGGAGATGCAGATGGAGCGGGCTTTCTGCGCCCTTGCCGGCGCCGGTCTCGGCTATGGCTACAACTGGGTGCCGTCCAGGCACTGGCTGGTGCATGCATGCCTGAACGAGACCGTGGGCATCTGGAATGCTGCCGCTATGAGCATACAGGGCTATGAAAAGGAATTCAGGCGTGAGTCGCCCATTTTCGTGACCGCCGGTTCCTTCGCGCTGCTGTACTACTACCGGAAATGGTATTTCGGAATGTATGCGGACTTTGACAATATGCTCTTCCTTGGGGAAGATAAGCTCTCCATGATAATGGGCCGCACCAAGAGCAGCGCCAATTTGACCGTTGGAATAAGATTTTGATAATGAATAAGTTGACCTTTGCAATATGCTTGCTTCTGGCCGGGTGTGCCGGGAGCGGAGGCTACGTGTGCGCCCCGCAGCGCCAGGAGTCGCTGAAGCCGTTCGGCAGCGGCTGGGAGTTTTCCCTGGACGGCGCGCCTTCCCGCACTGTCGATATCCCCCACGACTGGGGCGTGGAGGGCCCGTTCGAGCAGGAGTATCCCGGCGAGACGGGAAAGCTCCGCTGGTGGGGTAAGGCGCAGTACCGCAAAACTTTGACTCTCGCCGGGGAGCTTGACGGCAGGCGCATATGCCTTGAAATCGACGGCGCGATGTCGGGCTCGGAGGTCTATGCCAACGGCGTGCTGTGCGGCGGCTGGCCATACGGATACGCCTCATACGAGGTGGACATCACCCGGGCGCTCCGGCCGGGCGACAATGAAATTTGTATCACCCTGGACAACCTTCCTGAGAGCTCCCGCTGGTATCCGGGGGGCGGCATCTACAGGAATATCTGGCTGGCCGAAAAGCCTGCTGCGGGCGTGGCGCACTGGGGCACTTTCGTGACCACAAGCATATCCGGTACCGATGCGGAGGCCCTTTTGCGCATTCGTATGCGCAATTCAGGGGAGCCTGTGCCTGCCACGGTGGAGACGGTCCTTTGCGACCGGGAGCGCCGCCCGCTCGGCAAGCCGGTGCGCACGCAGATGGAGGCGCTTGAGGACGGCTTTGAGATAGTGCAGGCGTTGCCCGTGAAGGATGTACGGCTCTGGTCGCCGGAGAGTCCGGCACTATACTGCGCCCTCACCACCGTCTCAAGCCCTGCCGGGCAGGAAGTGTACACGACCTGGTTTGGCATACGCGATGCCTCCTTCCGCCCGGACGGCTTTTATCTCAACGGGGAGAAGACCTTCCTCAAGGGCGTCTGCCTCCACCACGACGCCGGGGCCCTCGGCGCCGCCTGGCATGAGGATGCCTGGGTGCGCAGGCTGCTGAAACTCAAGGAGATGGGCTGCAACGCAATACGTATGAGCCACAATCCGCCCGCCCCCGAACTGCTCGACCTTTGCGACAGCATGGGCTTCATGGTCATTGACGAACTCACCGATACATGGACAGAGCCCAAGAAGCCGAACGGTTATGCGACGCTCTTCGACGAATGGTCCGAAAAGGACCTCGTGGCAATGATACGCCGCGACCGCAACCATCCTTCGGTGGTCATGTGGAGCATAGGCAATGAAGTGGGGGAGCAGGGCCTGCCTGATAAGTGGGACGTGGCCCGGCGCCTGACGGAAATATGCCATCGGGAAGACCCCACGCGTCCCACTACGGCCGGCAACGACAATCTCTGGGCGGCCTCGCAGCCGTGGGCTTCTACTATCGACGTGTATGGCTTCAACTATAAGCCCCACGCCTACGAGGCCTTCCGCGACGCACATCCCGGGCAGCCTTTCTACGGCTCCGAGACGGCCTCCTGCATAAGCACGAGGGGCTATTATCTCTTCCCCGTGGTGGATGAGAAAGACAAGGGCTGGCTGGACGGCGCACCCTACCAGGTGAGTTCCTACGACCTCTATGCGCCAGCCTGGGCTTCCAAGCCCGATTATGAGTGGCAGTTTGAAGACAAGGTGCCGGAATGCGCAGGGGAGTTCGTCTGGACGGGCTACGACTATCTGGGTGAGCCCACTCCCTACAACCTCGACCCTTCAGTGCTGACCAATTTCCACACCGAAGAGGAGAAACAGGCCGCCATAGCCCAGTTCGCCGCCTGGGGCCAGAAAGTGCTGATGGAGCCCCTGCCTTCGCGCAGCTCCTATTTCGGCATAATGGACCTGGCCGGTTTCCCGAAAGACCGTTTCTGGCTATATCAGGCGCGCTGGCGCCCGGAGCTCGCCATGGCGCACATAGTGCCGCACTGGACCTGGCCCGGCAGGGAAGGGGAAGTGACGCCTGTCCATGTGTATACCACCGGAAGCGTGGGTGAACTTTTCCTGAACGGCAAGTCGCTCGGCGTCAGGGAGAAAGCAGAAGGGGAGTACCGCCTTCGCTGGGACGGTGCCGTGTATGAGCCGGGCGAGCTCAAGGTTGTGGTGTATCGCGACCGGGCCGATTATGAGGCCGGGAAGCGCCTCTGCACTGAAAGTGTCTGCACTGCAGGAGAGCCGGCATCGGTAAGGCTGGGCACTGATTACCGGGGCTCCGAACTGATTTTCGTCAAGGCGGAGGTGCTGGACGCCCGTGGGCGGCTGGTGCCGGACGCATGCAACACCGTCAGCTTCAGCGTAAGCGGCCCTGCGGAAGTGCTCGCCACCGACGCCGGCGATCCGACCAGCCACGCTTCCTTCCGCAGCCCTTCCGTGGCCGCATTCCACGGGCTGGCTTCCGCAGTCATACGCAGGACGGGCCGCGGCCGCGTGGTGGTGTCAGCCTCGTCTGACGATTTGCGCGGCTCCGAAGTGTCATATTCTTCCGAATAATTGTTATATTTGTAAGTTATGCCTAAGTGTGTGCCATTCCTGACCTGCATTGCATTGGCGCTGAGCGTGGTTTCCTGCGCCGGCGGCGGTGCCGACCATTCCCGTGAAATCCCCGAACTGCTGAAAGCCGTGCCTTCCGACGCCCTGTCGGTGGGCGTGTTCGGCAGGCTCGAAAATGGCCTTGAGCAAATGGTGGATTCGACTTCCGTGCTGCGTTCGCTGGATTTCGGCAAGCTTTCGCGTGCCCGCGCTGTGGTTGCCGTGTGCAACGTCGGCACAGTGGCTCCGCTGCTTGTAGTGGAGGCAGGCAAGTGCGGCGGCGACACGCTTTCTGCCGTGCCTTCCCTGCTCGCCCAGGCCGACTCGCTGCGCATAAGCGCCGAATTCGTTGCCCTCGGGGCACATAACGCCTTGGTATTCAGCCCGTCGGCTACTGTGGAGACAGTGGCTGCCCGCCATATAGTGTCTGAGTCGTCCATCCTCGACGCCTCCCATTTCGCTTCCGCTCTGGAAGTGCTCGGCCCGCAGGATGCCGTCATCTACCGCAACGCCGGAGCCTCAAAGCTGTTCGGTTTCGACCTTTGCAGCGTGCCGCGCAAGACGCTTAACGCTTTCATCCGCGACGCCTCCGAGTGGACGGTGGTTTCTGACGGCAAGGTGGACTGCGTGCAGCCGGAATCCGGCCGCTATTTCTGCACTTTCCTGCAGGGCCTGGGCGACGGCCAGTCAAAGCTGGCTTCGGCCTGGCCGTCCCGCGCCGAACTCGTGGTGGACCTTCCGATAGCCGACCTTGCCGCCTTCCGTAAGTCCTACGAGGCCTGGAGGGACGCCCGCGTGGAGCTGGAGCAGTATCAGAAACGGATACAGGCTCTCAAGGACAAGGGCAAGAGCCCTCTCAACTGGGAAAAGGAACTGGGGATCAAGGAGGTGGCTTATGTGGCCGCTCCCGGTTTCCGGGTGAACATGGTCCGCACGTCGAAGGGCCCGCAGACGGAGGAAGTGGTGTCCAACCCTTACGCCGGTTTCATCCGCGCCCTGTATGGCGACCTTTTCAATCCCGCCGACAGCTGCCTGGTCCGAAGGGGCGAGTGGCTGCTGAGCGGCGAGCGCGCCGTGCTCGACACCCTCACCCTCGGTGCCGTCAAGCCCGAGAACTGGCCTGGCAGGGCCAGCCTGGTGCTTGACACGCCCGACTGGCGCATCACAAGTACAAAACAAAGTATCAGAATATGGAATTCCGCTCGGTAAACAAGTTGCTTGAGAAAAGCATCAAGGAGAATTGGGACCGCGCCGCGTTATCCAATTATCAAGGCATTACCCTGAGCTACGGCGATGTGGCCAAGCGCGTCGCATACCTGCATATCTGCTTCAAGGCCTGCGGCCTGCAGAAGGGCGACAAAGTGGCCCTCTGCGCCCGCAACCAGGTGAACTGGGGCGTGTGCTTCCTCGCCGCCATGACCTACGGAGCCGTGCCGGTGCCGCTGCTTCATGAGTTCAAGCCCGAGAATATACATTATCTCGTGAACCATTGCGAAGCGAAGGTCTTCTTCGTGGACGACACCATCTGGGAGGGCCTTTCCGAATCGGAGATGCCCGGAGTGCAGGTGTTCGTGCAGATGTCCACTTTCACGTACCTCTTCGCCCGCAGCGAGGATCTGGTGAAGGTGCGCGTGAACCTTTCGGCCACCATCAAGGAGAAGTATCCCCAAGGATTCTCCAAGGACGATGTCCTTTATTATGAGGATTCGCCGGAAGAGCTTGCCCTCATCAACTACACTTCAGGTACTTCCGGCTTCTCGAAGGGCGTGATGCTGCCCTACCGTTCCCTGATGTGCAACATACGCCTCGCGGGGGAGACAGCCGAGCCGCAGATGAACAACGAGTCGCACATGGTGGCCATGCTCCCTTCCGCGCACATGTACGGAATGATGTTCGAGTTCCTTTTCGAGATGACCATAGGCGCGCACGTCCATTTCCTGACGCGCGTTCCCAGCCCCAAGGTGATCATGAAGGCCTTCTCGGAAATCCATCCCGACGTGATTATCGCCGTGCCTCTCATCATCGAGAAAGTCTATAAATCCCAGATCAAGCCCATAGCCGACAAGAACAAGACCTGGCTCCGTATTCCGTTCGTGGACCAGATAGTCCTCGGGAAGATACGCGAAGGCATGATCAACGCCTTCGGCGGCAAGTTCGAGGAAGTGATCCTGGGCGGCGCCGCTTTCAACCCTGAAGTGGAGCAGTTCCTGCGCCGTGTCCGTTTCCCCTTCACCGTGGGCTACGGCATGACCGAGTGCGGCCCCATCATCACCTATGCCAAGTGGAACAAAGCCAAGTTCGGCTCCTGCGGAATGCCGATCCCGGGCTGCCAGGTGCGTATCGATTCCCCGAATCCCGAAAAGATTCCCGGCGAGGTGCAGGTGAAGGGCGACAACGTCTTCCTGGGCTACTACAACAACCGCCAGGCCACCAAGGCCGCCTTCACCAACGACGACTGGTTCAAGACCGGCGACATGGGCGTGATGGACTGCGACGGCTACCTCTACCTGCGCGGCCGCTCCAAGTGCATGATACTCGGTCCTTCCGGCCAGAACATCTACCCGGAGGAGCTTGAGGCAGTGATCAACAACCTCAATTACGTGGTCGAATCGCTGGTCATCGAAGACAACGGCGCTTTGACCGCCCTCATCTATCCCGACTACGGCCAGGGCCAGACGGCCGGTCTGGACGCCGAGCAGGTGAAGGCCCGCATCACCGCAATGCTCCCCGACGTGAACAAGCAGCTGCCCGTGTATGCGCAGATACGCAAGATAGAATTCCTGCCTGAAGACTTTGAGCGCACCCCGAAGCGCAGCATTAAACGTTACCTCTACCAGCGATGAAGAAATTTGACCAGCGATACCTCGAAATGGCCGAAATCTGGGCCAAGAATTCCTACTGCAAGCGTCGCCAGGTGGGCGCCCTGCTTGTGAAGGACAACATGATAATCTCCGATGGCTACAACGGCACCCCTTCCGGATTCGAAAACGTCTGCGAGGAGAACGGCGTCACCAAGCCCTATGTGCTTCATGCCGAAGCCAACGCCATCTCCAAGATAGCAAAGTCCGGCAACAGCAGCTCCGGCGCCACCCTTTACGTGACCGCGTCCCCCTGTATCGAATGCTCCAAACTCATCATACAGTGCGGCATAAAGCGGGTGGTCTATAAAGACGAATACCGCCTCACCGACGGCATCGACCTGCTCCGCAGGGCCGGTATAGAAGTGGAAAAAGTGGACTGATATGAGGCGTTCTTCATTTTTGATGCTGGTGCTGGGCGTGCTGCTGGGAGCAGCCGTCGTGATGACCGCGAACCGCCTTTCGGAGCACCGCCGCATGCTGAAGGTGCAGTATTCCGACTGGCGCAAGCTCAATCTCGTGCTGCAGACCGTCGATGAGAACTACGTGGACGAGGTGGACCGGGGCAAGGTCACCGAAGCCGCCGTGTCCGCTGCCCTGCAGGCCCTCGATCCGCATTCCGTCTATATGCCGCCGCAGCGGCTCGAGGAGAGCGAGGAGGACCTTGCCGGCAACTTCTCCGGCATAGGGATACAGTTCAACGTGCCCAACGACACTGCCGTAGTCATCGAAGTGATACCCGGCGGGCCGGCTGAAAAGCTCGGCATGCAGCCCGGCGACCGCCTGCTTAAGGTGGACACCACCTCCATTGCCGGCGTCTCTTTCCCCCAGGACAGCATGGTGCGCCGCATAAAGGGGCCTTCGGGCTCGAAGGTCACCGTGACCGTGAAGCGCGGCTCGGAAGTGATTCCGTTCGACATCACGCGCTCGAAGATACCCACCCATTCAGTCGATGCTGCGTTCATGGTGAACGACACCACCGCTTTCGTGCGGCTGAGCAAGTTCTCCCGCACCACCGCTGCCGAGTTCATGCAGGCGGCGGAGGATCTTCAGTCCCAGGGCATGAAGCACATGGTCGTCGATCTGCGGGACAACAGCGGAGGCTTCTTCGACCAGGCGCTTCTGCTCAGCAACTACTTCCTCGCACGGAACAAGCTGATCGTGTACATGGAGGGCCTGCACCGCAAGCGTGAGGAGTACCATGCCGACGGCAAGGGCTTCCTGCAGGATGTCGGCCTGACGCTGCTCGTGTCCGACGGCAGCGCATCTTCCACCGAAATCTTCGCCGGCGCCATGCAGGACAACGGCAGGGCGAAGCTGGTGGGGCGCCGCACCTTCGGCAAGGGGCTCGTGCAGGAGCCCGTCAACTTCACCGACGGCTCCGGAATCCGGCTCACCGTGGCCCGTTTCTACACCCCCTCCGGGCGCTGCATCCAGAAGCCGTATTCCGATGATTATCAGTACGATATCTACAAGCGTTACGAAAATGGCGAGATGGTGGCGGCCGACAGTATGAATGTCGACAACGGCGGCATAATCCCCGACGTGTTCGTGCCCATCGACACCACCAAGGTGGAGTCGTTCTATATCAACTGCAACCGCAAAGCTACTCCCATGCGCTTCGCCTCGGCCTACTTCGACACCCACCGCAAGGAACTGCAGGCTATCGACAATTATCAGGTGCTGGTGCGGTATCTTGGCAACGCCGGCCTCGAGAAAGGCTTTCTGGCATTTGCCAAGAAGCATGACGGCCTGGAGCCCACAGTCTCCGAGTGGCAGGTCGAGAAGAACTACATGATGACTCAGGTCCAGGCCCTCGTCGGCCGCTACAGCAAGCTCGGCGACAACGCCTTCTACCACCTCTACCTCCAGACCGATGAAGTCTTCAAAGCCGCAATGGCAAATCTTTGACATTGCCGGAGGAGAGGTTGCTACCGCAAATCTGTGGCCGCCCATGGCCACATGAATGGGAACTGCTACTGGGCGATGAACTGGTAGACGATGTTGCCTTGCTGGCGGGCGGGGGCGGTGGTGGAGGCGGAGAAGCGGCTGAGGCGGGCGGCGCGGATGGCGAAGGAGCGGAGGCAGCCGTCTGTCGAAGAGCAGCTTTCATCCACCGTCGCGGCGATGACGGTGCCTTTGTTATCCACGCTGATAAGCACCGTGACCTCCCCCGCGCCCATGCAGCGATAGGCGGGGATGGAGAGTTTGCTGGCTTTGCGGCCTTCCAGGTAATAAGACACGACGGAGGGGCCGCTGTAGGCCTTCTGCTCCTGCTTCTTGTCTCCGTCTTTGCTGGGAATTGTGGCTGAATAGCCGTCGTCCGGCACTTCGAAACCGCCCTGGAGCTCGCGGGCGAGGCGCTCGGCGTCTTTGTAGAGCTGCTCGGCGTCGGTGCCGCGGTCGTCCTTGAGGGCGGCGCGGTCCACGGCCACGTTGCGGTAGCCGCCGCTCGCGGCCCCGAGCTCCCGCTGGAGCTTCTCGCTTATGGCCTGCTGGAATTCAGCCTCTTTCTGGAGCCTGTCCACCTCTGCCTGGAGACGCTCAAGCTCCTCGAGCTTGCTGAAGTCGAGGACGAAGGAATTTTCTTTCTGGAGGGAGAAGCCAAGTGTGGTGGCAAGCAGGACTATAAGCACCGCAAGATGGATGATTAC
Organism: Bacteroidales bacterium; assembly: GCA_017617715.1. GTDB lineage: Bacteria > Bacteroidota > Bacteroidia > Bacteroidales > UBA932 > Cryptobacteroides. Next base: position 15,271 of record JAFZVQ010000025.1, read on the forward strand.
GGTGGTGTACAGTCCTGCTTTGTCCTCCTTTTTCACTTCTATTTAAGGTACTTCTCGACTGTGGCGGTGATGATGTCGATGGCCACCTTGTTGTGTCCGCCCTGAGGGATGATGATGTCGGCGTAGCGCTTGCTGGGCTCGATGAACTGGAGGTACATCGGCTTCACGGTGCGGCTGTAGCGCTCGATCACCCAGTGGACGTCTTTTCCGCGCTCGGAGATGTCGCGCTCCATGACACGCATGAGGCGGTCGTCGTCGTCGGCATCCACGAAGATCTTGATGTCCATCTGGTCGCGGAGTTTCTTGCAGGTGAAGATGAGGATGCCTTCGATAATGATGACGTCCGCAGGCTCCACAAGCTTGGTCTCAGTCTTCGAGCGGGAGCAGGAGATGAAGGAGTAGACCGGCTGCTGGATGGCTTTCCCGCTCTTGAGGTCGCGGAGCTGGTTGCAGAGCAGGTCCCATTCGATGGCGTCGGGATGGTCGAAATTGTGGACCCTCTTTTCTTCATCGGTAAGGTCGCTTGAGTCTTTGTAGTAGGAGTCCTGAGGCACCACTACCACTTTCTTTCCTTCGAGTTTTTCCGTGATGGCCTTCACCACCGTCGTCTTGCCGGAACCCGAACCTCCGGCTATACCAATAACTAACATATTAAAATTCGGCGTTTTTAGGGGTACGAGGGAAGGGGATGACGTCACGGATGTTCTGCATACCTGTGACGAAGAGGAGAAGGCGCTCGAAGCCGAGGCCGAAGCCGCTGTGGGGGCAGGTGCCGAAGCGGCGGGTATCGATGTACCACTCGAGGTTGCGGCGGCTCATGCCGAGCTCGTCGATGCGGGCCTCGAGCTTCCGCAGGTCGGCTTCACGCTCGCTGCCGCCGATGATCTCGCCGATCTTCGGGAAGAGCACGTCCATGGCGCGGACGGTCTTGCCGTCTTCGTTCTGCTTCATGTAGAACGCCTTGATATCCTTGGGGTAGCCGGTCAGGATGACGGGCTTGCCGAAGTGCTTCTCCACGAGGTAGCGCTCATGCTCGCTCTGGAGGTCGACGCCCCAGGACACGGGATACTCGAACTGTACGCCGTTCTTTACGGCCTCTTCGAGAATCTTGATGCCTTCGGTGTATTCGAGGCGTACGAACCTGGTGCCGATGACGCCCTGCAGGCGCTCTATGAGCTCGGGGTCGTACCGGTCGTTGAGGAACTTCACGTCGTCGTAGCAGTTGTCGAGAGCGTAGCGCACAAGGTGCTTGATGAAGTCCTCGGCGAGGTCCATGTTGTCCTGGATGTCGTAGAAGGCCATTTCAGGCTCTATCATCCAGAACTCGGCAAGGTGCCTGGGAGTGTTGGAGTTCTCTGCCCTGAAGGTGGGTCCGAAGGTGTAGATTTCGCCAAGGGCGGTGGCTCCGAGCTCGCCTTCGAGCTGGCCGCTCACGGTCAGGCTCGTCTGCTTGCCGAAGAAGTCCTTGCTGAAATCGGGACGGCCCTTCTTGTCCTTGGGCACGTTGTCGAGGGGCAGGGTGGTCACCTGGAACATCTGCCCGGCGCCTTCGGCGTCGGAGGCGGTGATGAGGGGAGTGTTGAGGTAGACGAAGCCCCGGGAGTGGAAGTACTCGTGGATGGCGAAGGCCATCTGGCTGCGGAGCCGCAGGATGGCGCCGAACGTGTTGGTGCGCGGACGCATGTGGGCCACGGTCCTGAGGTATTCAAAGGATGTGTCTTTCTTCTGGAGAGGGAAACGCATGGGGTCGCATTCGCCGTAGACGGTGATCTGCGAAGCGCGGATCTCGACCGCCTGTCCGCTGCCCACCGATTCGACCAGCTTGCCCTGCACACCTATGCAGGCGCCGGTGCTTATCTTCGCCAGCACTGCTTCCGTGTCGGGATTCTTGTCCACCACTATTTGTATGTTCTTTATGGTGGAGCCGTCGTTCAGGGCTATGAACGCTATTTCCTTGTTGCCTCTCTTTGTCCTCACCCAACCTTTTGCGAGGACTTCTTCGCCTGCCGTCATCTCCAGCAGGTCCTTCACTTTTCTGCGAGTAATTTCCATTGTTTTGTGTGTTCCTTAAAAAAGCAGCCGGCCTGAACGGGCCGGCTGCTCTATCGCTTGGGTCCGGCTCAATTATTTGCCGGCCTTTCGTGCAGAGTACATAATCTTCAGCGCGGAGCATCGTCTCAGCTCCTGCTTCACGTCGGTGATGATACCCATTCTGACGTCCTGGTCGGCCCTGATGCTGATTGTCATGAACTGACGGTCGGCCTCGCTCTTGGACTCACGCTCGGCAGCCACGAAGTCGCGGATGTCGTCGGTGGTCTTGAACGAGTCGTTCAGCTGGATACGGGCCTCCGTACCGTACATTGCCTGCAGTGACTTGATCGGAGTACCGATGTTGATGTAGGAGTTGAGATCCTTGCGCTCGAGCTTCACGACTTCGGAAGCCTCGGGGATCTTCACCATCACCTTGTTTTCGGTCTCGCGCATCTGCGTGGTCACCATAAAGAAGAACAGGAGCATGAACACGATATCGGACAGAGAGCTGCTGGTCATGGCCGGCACCTCTTTCTTATTGTTACTTCCTCCGAATTTTGACATAACTTTATCCTCCTGTATTATCTTCTGCGACCCACATCCTTAGGCTCGGCCTCGGAAATGAACTGAGGCACCGCCTTCTTGACTACGCCCTGTTCTTCCTCGGTGAGCAGTACGAACGCCTTTCCGTAGGTCTTCCTGGAGAAGTCCTCGCGGAGTTCGTTGACTGCCTTCACGAGTTCGTTCTGGACGGCGATGTAGGCCTGGTAACTTGTACCACGGTCGTTCTGTAGGGAGATGATACCCTTTGAGACGGGGTACTCTCCCAGACCCTCGATGTCCTGGATTTCCTTTTCAGGAAGGTTGGGATCGTCGGCGGGGTTGGACAGAAATTCTTTGATCTTGTCTTTAAGCTGGCTGATGTCGATGGGCTCGCTACCGGCAAGGATTCTATCGGCCGAATTGATCTTCACCTGGATGATGTTACGGCGATTGACCTTCTGGTCCTCCACTTTCTGATCCTTGTCCGGCATGGGAGGCAGACGGCGGCTGAGGCCGGTCTGGCTGCCCATGGTCGTGGTCATCAGGAAGTAGCACAACAGCAGGAACGCGATATCCGCGGTCGAGCTGGTGTTCATTGCTGGTACTTTCTTTTTGCCCATAATTATTTCTTGCTAGCTATGGCCATACGGATTTCGCCGACGATGATTGCCAGGATGGCGCCTGCGCCAGCGATGTATGTGAGATTAAGAATGGTATCTGTGAGCTTGAGCGTGCCTTCGGACACAGGGGAGCCCGTGTAGCCGACGGCAGGGTCGCCCTTCGCCAGTAAATAGGCGATGAAGCACAGCACTGCCACCCCGAGGATCACGAAGCCTATCTTGATAAGGCTCTTCGGGTTGTTCTTGGCACCCACGATCAAACCGATGACGATGCAGCAGAAGACTGCCAGACCGAGCATCGCGTAGGTCCAATAGAGCAGGACATCGACTGCGCTGCCCCCGAAGCCCCGGGAGAATCCCCAGACCAGGAGAGCCACGCTGACGATAATCAGCGCTATCATGCCCCATTTGATTATTTTATTGAGTTTCATACTCCAATGGTGTCTAAAAAATTACTTCTGGTTGTATTTGGTCAGAATGTCGATCAGGCAGATCGAGGAATCCTCCATGTCGATGGTCAGGCCGTCGATCTTGGCGAGGATGTAGTTGTAGAACACCTGGAGAATCATGGCGACGATCAAACCACCCACGGTGGTGATGAGGGCCACCTTCATACCGCCGGCCACGACGTTCGGGGAGATGTCGCCCGCTGCCTGGATGGCGTCGAAGGCGTTGATCATACCGATAACGGTACCGAGGAATCCGAGGGACGGGGCAATTGCGATGAAGAGGGAAATCCAGCTGAGGCCGTTCTCCATTTCGCTCATCTGCACGGAACCGTAGGAAACGACGGTCTTCTCGACCACGTCGACACCCTGGTCGTAGCGGAGGAGTCCCTGATAGAAGATGGAAGCGACGGGGCCACGGGTCTCGCGGCAGACTTTCTTGGCTTCTTCGACACCGCCTTCCTCAAGAGCCTTCTCGACATTTGCGAGGAGCTTCTTGGTGTTGGACTTGGAGAAGGTGAGGTAGAGAATACGCTCGATTGCAAGAGCGAGACCAATGATCAAGCAGATGATGATGAGGGACATGAAGGCTGCGCCACCCTCGATGAACTTGGTCTTGAGTGCCTGGTGGAGGGGGATTTCCTCGCCGGTACCGGCAAGAAGGTCCTGGGCGCTCATCTCAGTGGGAACCTGAACTTCCTCAGCTGCAGGGGCGGCCTCGCCTTCCTGAGCGGATGCGGTGTTTGCAGTGAAGGCCATCAAGCCCGCTACTGCCAGAAAAATGAAAAACTTTTTCATAAATGTTAGATGATGTATTAGTTGTAAATTAATTTCCAACGAAATCGGTGCAATTTAGCAAAAAAAATTCATTAGTCAATACTTAATTTGTGATTTCGCCACGCAAATCTTGCTCCAGGCAGGCCTTAACGCTTTCATTATCATCGTGCTCGCCCATCAGAAAGAAAAGTTTGCCGAGGGCGCTTTCGGTGGTAATGTCCTTTCCTCCAAGCACTCCGGCGTCTTTCAGCGTCCTTCCGGTGGCGTAGAGGTCCATGTTCACAAGGCCCCGCAGGCACTGGGTGACGTTCAGCAGTATCTTGTCCCGGGCGCACGCTTCCTGTACCAGTTCGAGGAACCAGTTGCGGGAGGGAGCGTTGCCGCAGCCGTAGGTCTCAATGATGACGGCGCGTGTGCGGCTGCCCAGCAGGATGTCTTCCACGACCTGCCTGGTGATGCCCGGATGGACTTTGAGTATCGAGACGCTCGTGTCCAGGGCCGTGTGTATCCGGAGCGGGCGCGGAGCCGGGCGGCGTATGATGTCGCGGTTGTAGCGTATGTCGATGCCTGCCTCGGCGAGGGGAGGGAGGTTGGGCGAACGGAAGGCCTCGAAGCCTGTGGCGTCCACCTTGGTGCTGCGGTTGCCCCTGAGCAGCAGGGAGTTGAAATACACGCAGACCTCCGGCACGGTGGCGGAACCGTCGGGCTCGCGCGAGCTGGCTATCTCCACGGCGGAGATCAGGTTCTCCTTGCCGTCGGTGCGGGGGCGGCCTATGGGCAGCTGGCTCCCGGTGAATATTACCGGCTTGCCCAGGTTCTCCAGCATGAAACTGAGCGCGGAGGCGCTATAGGCCATGGTGTCGGTGCCGTGGAGCACCACGAAACCGTCGTAGGAGTCGTAGTTGTCGCGTATGATTTCCGCAAGCTTCTGCCACATCGAGGGCTCGATGTCGGAGGAGTCGATGAGCGGGTCGAAGGTGTAGGAATCTATGCGCAGGGCGAATTTGTGGAGCTCGGGCACTTCTTCCATCAGGCTGTTGAAGTCGAACGGCTTCAGGGTCTGGTTGCCGGGGTCTTCCTTCATTCCTATCGTGCCTCCGGTGTAGATCAGGAGCACTGACGATTTGCTGCGTGTCATATTGCAAACAGTTTTCGGGCGTTGCGGGTGGTGGTCTCTGCCACTTCCCCGATTGTGATTCCCTTGATTTCTGCCAGTCTGGCGGCTATAAGCGGCACGTTGGCGCTTTCGTTGCGGGTGCCGCGCAGGGGCGTGGGGGCAAGGTACGGAGCATCTGTCTCCAGCAGTATGCGCTCCAGGGGGATACGGAGTATGTCGGTGGCTATGTGCGCCTTCTTGAATGTGAGCACGCCGCCGATGCCGACGTACCATTCCCCGTAGCGCCGCATGCGGTCGAACACTTCCGCGCTGGCGCTGAAGGCGTGGAGATTGCCCCGCAGGCGCATCCCGCGGCACTCCTCCATGACTTCAAAGAAGTCTTCGGTGGCGTCGCGGAGGTGGATGTTGACGGGCAGGTCCCAGTCGCGCGCGAGCTCAAGCTGAAGCTTCAGGGCCTCCTTCTGCAGCACGGCGGTGTCGGCGGAATAGTGGTAGTCGAGGCCTATCTCGCCAATTGCCACCGGCCCCTGCTTCCTGTAGGGCAGCATGGCGTCGATCTCGTCGCGCCAGCGCTCGTCCACATGCCCAGGGTAGAGCCCCAGCATGGGGAACACCACGCCGGGATGCCTGGCGCAGAGGGCGTAGGAGGCGTCCCGCTCAGCCCTGCAGGTGTCGGCCTGGATCATCTGCACCACCCCGGCCGCGACTGCGCGCTCCACTGCTGCATCCTCTTCTCCGGCAAAGGCCTCGTCCGCGAGGTGGGTATGGGTGTCGATAAACTCCATAGACTGCAAATTTACACTTTTTTATTGTCAATGGTGCAGCGGCGCAGCAAATCAGTGCAGATAAAGCCGTCGCTTTCCAACAGGCACACTACGGCGGCCACTTCTCCGGGCGGAATCCCGAGCGTGGCGGAGATTTCGTCCGGGGTGATGCCCCGGTTGTCCCTGATCAGCAGGGCGGTGCCCACGATGCGCTCCAGCATGCCGCTCTCCGTACCGGAATAGGTATCACGGATACGCGTCTCAAGGCTGCAGGCGGCCGTTTTTCGGGAGCTGCCGAGCCCCATCTGCGTGCCGAGGGCGTCGAGGTCGGTCACCGGTTCGGCCAGCTTCTCGCGTATGAGCCGGTTGCAGCCGGCCGAGCGCACGTCGTCGATGCGGCCGGGTAGGCAATACACCTCGCGCCCGTAACTGGCGGCCAGCCGGGCGGTCATGGTGCCGCCGCCGTGGGCTTTGGATTCGGCGAGAATGGTTGCCCCGGAGATGCCGGCGATTATGCGGTTGCGGCGCAGGAAGTTGAACGGCACCGGAGGCGTGCCGGGCGGAAAATCGGTCACGATCGCGCAGCCGGGCGTGGCGAGCATCCTTTCCGCTACATGGCGGTGCCGCCAGGGATAGATGCTGTCGATCCCCACCGGAATCACGGCCACCGTGGGCAGCCCGAACGCGAGGGCGGCAAGGTGGGCGGTGATGTCCACCCCTATTGCGAAACCGCTGACTATCATCGGCTTGCCACGAGTGCGCGAAAGGGCGCCGACCATTTTCTCCGTCCATTCCTTGCCGTAGGGCGAAATGTCGCGCGTGCCGACCACGGAGACGTAGTGCTTCGGCTTCCACAATTGCCCGGGGGGCACGGAACTGCGTATGTAAAGGCCCGCCGGAGCGTCTTCGCAGTCGGCAAGGAGCGGCGGGTAGCCCGGCTCGCCGAAAAGCACGAAAGTGCAGCCCAGGCTGCGCAGCCTGGCGAACTCCTTTTCGGAGACGTCGAGCTCCTCGCGGCAGATTGAATGGCGGTACTTCGACCAGGGCCCGAAGGCCTCGTCGAGGGTGGATGGGGATTGGGAGAACACGGCTCCGGGGGAGCCGAAGCGGCTGATCAGCCGGCGTGCGGCGGCGGGCTCATAGCCGAAAACCCTGTTGAGGGTGATGCCGCAGATGGTTTCATAGTCTGTCGGGTCCATAGAAGTTTTTCTTTTAGTCCGGGCAAATATACGCAAAAACTCTCTCCCTGCCAAATCGGCGGAGAGAGAGTCGAATGACATGCCGTCAGGCTCAGATAATCAGCAGTGCGTCGCCGTAGGGGCCGAAACGGTAGCCTTCCTGGAGAGCCACGTCGTAGGCGTGCATCACCTTGTCGAAACCTCCGAAAGCGGCTTCCATCATGAGCATGGTGGAGCAGGGGAGGTGGAAATTGGACACGAACGCATCCGCGATGCTGAATTCGTAGGGCGGGAAGATGAACTTGTTGGTCCAGGTGTCGTTGGCGCGTATCTCGCTGTTGGTGGTGACGTAGGTTTCAAGGGCACGGATCACGGTCACGCCCACCGCGCAGATCTTGCCGCCGGCGCGCTTGGTGCCGTTGATTTCGTCGGAAGCCTGCTTGCTGATGATCATGTGCTCGCTGTCCACCCGGTGCTTGGAAAGGTCTTCCACATCCACGCTGCGGAAATGCCCTATGCCCATGTGCACGGTTATGAACGTTTTCTCTATGTCGTTGAGAACCATCATGTTCATAAGCTCCCTGGAGAAATGGAGGCCTGCCGCCGGAGCGGACACGGCGCCTTCCTTGGAAGCGAAGATGGTCTGGAAATTCTCCGCATCTTCCGGACCCACGTCTTCCTTCACCCATTCGGGCACAGGAGTCTTGCCGAGGGCGAAGAGGGATTCCTTGAATTCCTCGTAGGGACCGTCGTAGAGGAAACGCAGGGTCCTTCCGCGGGATGTGGTGTTGTCGATTACTTCGGCCACCATGCTTTCATCTTCCCCGAAATAGAGCTTGTTGCCTATCCTGATCTTGCGGGCGGGCTCCACTATCACGTCCCAGAGACGCTGCTCCTTGTTGAGTTCGCGGAGCAGGAACACCATGATGTCCGCCCCGGTCTTTTCCTTCTTTCCGAAAAGCTTCGCAGGGAAGACTTTCGTGTCGTTGAACACGAAGCGGTCGCCTTTCTTGAAATAGCCGAGTATCTCCTTGAACTGTTTGTGCTCGATTTCCCCGCTGTCCTTATGGAGCACCATAAGCCTGCATTCGTCGCGCCAGCGGACGGGTTCCTTCGCTATCCGGTCGGACGGAAGATCGAAGTTGAATTGCGAAAGTTTCATTTGTTTCCGTATAAAGATGCTTTATATATACGGAACAGATAATGAAAAAGTTTCAAATCTTCGCCTCGCGGAAGACTTCAAGTATGGAAGGGTAGGTGTTTTTAAGATAAGGGGGAAGGCTCGACTTGGCCACCCATGCCGCTTTGCTGATGTCTTCCTCGCGCTGGGGCGTGAGGTCCACGGGGTCGGTGTAGAGCATGTCGTACCACCATGTGTGCTTGAGGTGCCAGATACCGTCGCGCAGGTAGCAGTGGTCGGTCACGCAGATGAGCCCGCGCAGTTCCAGCGCTTCCACGCCGGTCTCTTCCCGCACCTCGCGCAGGGCGGTGACTTCTATGTCCTCACCCCTTTCCTGATGCCCCTTCGGGAGGTCCCAGAGGCCGTTTCTGCTGATAAGCAGGTAGTCGCCGCGTCGGTTCGACACCAGGCCGCCGGCGGCGTTGACCTCGCGGAACTCGGCGCAGAGACGCCGGTACATGCGTCCGGTGTTTTCAGTGGGAATGTATATGCGGCTGAGCGATTCCGAGGCTTTGAACATGGTCACCAGCGTGTGGATGTCGATGCGCTCCCCGATGTGGAACTCAATTGAGTTGGGGTCGGCGAGCGACTGGTCGGACGGCTCGCAGATGATGATGCAGCGCTTCTCGAAATAAATCTTGTGCATACTTTTTGTATATTTGCAAAGTTAACAAAAAAACCGATATGGCAGCACATTACGAAAGCAAGCACGGCATAGTGGCCATTCCGCAGGATCAGTTGTACATGGGTTTCACGGACTTGCGCAATTTCACCAACTACGTGCCGGCGGAGCACCGCGACTCCGTCACGGCCGATTTCGATACCATGAAATTCTCGGCCAGCGGCTTCACCGTCGCGGTCCGGGTGGCTGAGCGCGTGCCATACAGCCTCATACGCATCCAGGACGACGGCGCCCCCTTCCATTTCACCGTGTCCATCCATTTCGAATCCGTCCCTGAAGGCACAGATTTCTCGATAGAAGTGGACGCCGACCTCAACCTTATGATGAAGGCCATGCTCGGCGGCAAGATAAAGGAAGGCCTCGACAAAGTGGTGGACGGCCTGGTGGCGGTCTCGCATGGCCAGAACCCCGGATTTCCCGACAAATTCTGATGGACGAGGCATCCGTGTCCATACGCCTGAATCCCTTCAAGGGACTTGACGGCCCCGGCGGCGCCCCCGTGCCCTGGAGCCCGTACGGACGCATACTGGACACCCGGCCCCAATTCATTTTCGACCCCCTGATGCACGCAGGATGCTACTACGTGCAGGATTCCTCAGCAATGTTCGTCGGGCACATCTTCAGGCGCGAGCTCCGAAGGCTCGGCACGAAGACCGGCCTGCGCGTGCTCGACCTCTGCGCCGCTCCCGGGGGCAAGACCACCGACCTGGCGGCGTCGCTGCGGGAGTACGCTGGCGACTCCTTCACCCTGGTGTCCAACGAGGTGATGAAGGCGCGCGCCGCAGTGCTTTGCGACAACGTGGCCGTCTGGGGCGACCCTGCTGTCTGCGTCACCTCCGTGGACCCGGCAGTGATCGGCCGCACGCTTCCGGGATACTTCGACATCCTGGTGGCCGACGTGCCCTGCAGCGGCGAAGGCATGTTCCGCAAGGATCCAAGGGCCCGCGAGGAATGGAGCCCGGCGGTGGTGGACCTCTGCGCCGCCCGCCAGAAGCGCATACTTGCCGACGTGTGGCCGGCCCTCAGGGAAGGCGGCATACTCATCTATTCCACATGCACTTACGAGGATGCCGAGAACGACGCCAACCTCCGTTGGGCGGCCTCAGGGCTGGGCGGCGAGCTGCTGCACCCCGAGGAGGGCTTCAGCGCCCACGGCGTGCGGATCACGGACTGCGGCAACCTCCTCCGCGACGGCGAAGTGCCGGGCGAAGGCCAATGGGCGGGCGCCCTCCGCAAAACCTCCCCGGCACCGTCCTCCCGTGCCGGCGTCGATGCCCTCCGCCCCCTCCGCCCCTCTGTCATCCTGAGCGCCCCCTCTGTCATCCTGAGCGCAGCGAAGGATCTGAAACCCTCCCCCGACGAAGCGCTCTCCATCTTCTTCGACAAAAGTTCCTGCCCCTGCGTGGACGTGGACCTGAAAACGGCCCTGCACTTCCTCCACAGGGACTCCCTCTCGCTCCCGGACGCTCCCCGGGGCTACAACGTGATCACCTACAAGGGACACCCGCTCGGCTTCGTGAAGAACCTCGGCACCCGCTGCAACAACCTTCACCCGCTCGCGCGCAGAATATTAAAGGATATACCATGAAACACACATTGATAATGGCGGCGCTGCTCCTTGCCTGCGCCGTGGCTTCCGCCCAGGACAATCCTGCGGCCTTCAAGTCCCGCTACGACAGGCAGGTCCGCGTGGTGGGCGCTTCAGGCGTGGGCGTGGAGACCATCCTGGACCGCTGGGAGGCCGCTTTCCCCGACGACCCGGCCATGTTCGAAGGCCGTTACCACTACTTCCTGCACAAGGCCCGCAGCACCGAAATAGTGGCCAAGGACACCCCGAAATACCTCGGCGCCGAGCCTGCGCTCACCCTGAAAGACAGCACCGGCCGCGACGTGTTCTACTTCCAGGAAGACTTCTACGTGGATTCCCTCTTCGCCCGTTCGCAGACGGCGATAGACAAGGCCATAGCACTCGCCCCGGCGGAGCTTGGCTACAGGGTGGACAAAATCACGGCCCTGATGCTCTACGAGAAAGGCAGCCCCGACCTTGCCACAGCACAGCTGCTCAAGCTCATACAGTTCAACAAGAACGACAAGCCCTCGTGGACCTACTACGGCCTTGCCGTGGACGAAGATACCTTCATCTCCACCATCCAGGAATACTGTTTCAACTTCTTCCGTTTCGCCACTCCGGGCTGCTACGAATCCTTCCGCACGGTCTCCGAGGCGATGCTCAAGATTTACCCGGAGAACACGGACTTCCTCTCCAACCTCGGCTCGTACTGGCTCGTCTATAAACAGAAGCCCCGCACGGCCCTGAAATGGTACAACAAAGTCCTGAAAATCAACCCGAAAGACTACACGGCGGCCAAGAACTGCGTCATCCTTGCCCGAAGCGAAAAGGACAAAAAACTCGAAAAGAAGTACCTTCCCCTGCTCATGGAAGCCACTGATTCCGAGACCGAGCGCGCTTCATGCCAGGCGCGTCTGGAAGCCCTGGGAAAGTAGCTCAGCGCACACGCACGGTCCGCGCCGGATCCACCTTTGAAATAAAGAGCGTCGGGATCAGCAGCAGGAGCATAATGGCTCCGAACGCCACGATGTCCACAAGCACCACCAGTGAAGCGTCGAGATACACCGGTACGAATGAAATGAAGTAGTTGGCCGGGTTGAGCTTTATCAGGTGCGTGCTGCCCTGTATGAAACAGAACAGCAGCGCGGCGGCATTGCCGGCAAGCATGCCCAGCAGCACTATTCGCGCCGCCACCCTGAGGAAAACCCCTGCGATGGATTTGTTGCCCATGCCCATGGCCTTGAGCGTGCCTATTGTGGAGATGTGCCGGAACAGCAGTATGAGCAGCCCGGAAATCATATTGAAACCCGCCACTATCGTCATCAGCACGATAATGGCAAGCACGTTGAAATCAATTAGATCCAGCCAGTCGAACAGCTGCGGGTAGCGCCTCCTTGCGGTGGCGGCCTGCAGTATGTCCTCCTCTTCCTGATGGGACATAAGGGAAGCCAGATACAGTTCGTCGGCCTTGAGCTGGGAGTCGATTCCGGAATCAAAGCGCCCTGCCAGATCCACCTCCAGCACCCCTGCCTGGTCTTCCGTCCAGCCGCACAGGCGCTGCATGTCGGCGAGCGGCACCAGCACCACGAGGGCGTCGTCCGTGTCCGAGATGCCCTGATAGGTGCCCGACACCGTGAAGCGGCGCGCCCGCACCTTGTCTTCTATGAAATAGGTAGTGAAACGGTCGCCGGCCTTCAGGGCGAGCCGCTTGCCGAGCTGCTCAGGGATAATGGCCTGCAGCGAGCAGCTGTCGGGCATGGGCGTGCCTTTCACCAGCACTCCGCAGATATCGTTTCCGCCCTTCACTATGCCAGGTTTCCATATTGCAGGAGTGATTTTCTCCACCCCCGCGACGCCCTGCAGCTGCTCATAATATGATGGCTTGATGTCAATGGGCTCCGAGCTCCCGCTCAGGCGCACGTCGCCCGAAATATCCGAGATGGCCTGGCGTATCTCGGAGCGGAAGCCCCCGGAGATGGCGAGCGAAAGTATCATCACGAAGAACGACACCGAAATGGCCATCTCCGCCAGCCGCCCCTTGAAGCGTAGCTTGCGCGCTATGAATCCTTCGGCTCTCACGGGCATATCTTTTTATACCGTTCGGAGAAAGAAGTCACCTGGCGCACGAAATAAATTGTCTCGCGTCCGTTGAAGGTGCCGTGCTGTATGTGCCCCATGGCGGCGATTGAGTCGACCCGCATCTGCGGAATCACGGAAGCCACGTTTTCCCATCTGGATACGTCCTTGCCCATGTGCCGGGCGTGCCGTATGCAGTCCCTGATCCTGCCGCTGCCGGCATTGTAGGCGGCCAGGGTGTATTTCGTGAGTTCGTCCCCGCCGGCCGCAATCTTCCTGTAGCGGTCTTCCAGGGCCAGCAGCAGGCACGCAGCGGCCCGGATGTTCTGTTCCGGGTCGAGGCAGTCGGTGCATCCGAAAGCTTTCGCCGTGTCCGGAATCAGCTGCATGAGGCCGACGGCGCCCATGGAGGAGTGCGCTTCGATGCGGAATTTGGATTCCTGGTACACGAGGGCGGCGAGCAGGTGCCAGTCCCAGCCGAGAGTGTCGGCATATACCCGCAGAAGCGAGTCGTAGGGCGAAATGTAGGTGCAGCTGTCGCTTTCGAAAGGTGTGTGCGCCTGGAAGAAAGGCTGTTTCACAGCTCCGTATGAACCGGATTCTCTGAAGGCCTCCAGCCACTCCGAGGCTTTCTGCGCCTCAATCGCCCTCGCTGCGCTGAACACCCAGATGCCGCTGCTGTCGGCGGGCAGCACCACGAGGGTGGTGTCGGCCGCGAGGCTGTCGGCGTAGGGGAAGGCCACTATGTCGAGGGCTCCGGAGCGCAGCGAATCCAGCACGGCTTCCTTTCGCCCGGCAAGGCGTATGGCTGCGGTCCGGCCGGAACTTTTGGCGAAACGTCCGATCAGTTCATGGTGGTAGCCGCAGAGAAGGGGTCCGCCCGGCTCCGACCCGCTCATGCTTATGGCGCCCCGCAGGGGAGTGCCGTCATGCCACGGGTCGTTCCCTGTGCAGGCGCCGGCCGCCAGAAGCAGCGTGAGGATGGCGCAAGACAAGATAAACGGGCGGCTCATAGGCTAATGCGAATGGGATTCGTGCTTTTCGGTGCTGAAGTAGAATGGCCAGAAAATACCGAGTTTGAGGCCGTCGGTGCCGTCGAGGGTGCCGATGTAGTGGTCGGCGGTGAAATAGTCCTTGCGGCGCATCGGCCAGCCCTTGCCGAAGTTCTGGTATTTCAGGAATATGCAGCACTTCTTCCACTGTATGTTGAGGAAGATGTCGAAGTAGGGGCCGTTTTCGTAGAGGTTGACGTTCTGGTTGTAGAACACGCCCAGGGCGGGATTCCATGCAGGAGCATACCACTGGGTGTTGTAGAAGGCGTTGACGCCTATCTGCATCTCCATCACGTTGTGGGTACGGCTCTCGTCGCGCTGCACCACGAACTGGGCGAACCAGCGCAGGTTGAGGGCCATCGCCGGCACCGGCACCACGTCGGGTGCGGAGGAATACTGGAACAGCACACGGTTGTCGAAGTGCATGGGACCGGCCACGAATTCCTTTCGTATCGAGGCGGAGATTATGCTCATCGGCACGTTGTTCTGCTTCACGATCCCGAGGGTGTCGTAGTAGATATTGTTGGCCAGCAGTCCGTAGCCGGCGTCGGCGCTGAGCTTCCAGCGCGGCACGTCGATGCGTCCGCGTATCTTGGTGGTGGATATCTTGCCGAAGTCGTTCTCCCAGCGGAAGTGGTTGGTGTTGATGACCTGCTGGTAGTAGTTGGGCGAGTCGAGACGGGTCTCGAAATGGGCGCTCACGGACACCGGGCTCTTGCGGGCACGGCGGAACGGGTAGAAATTGAAGCCTGCGTTGGCTTCGACAGACATGTCGCCGAGGTTGTAGCCGAGCACGTGGAACCTGGCCTTGGCGTCCCAGTTGAAGTATTTGCGGAACTGGCCCTGGGCGCCCGCGTAGGCGTAGACGGAGTTCTCGACGTGGCGCGTCCCGCGCACCGAGGAGCTGTCGAAATAGTGCATCAGGCGGTCCCCGATGCCGACGTCCAGCTTGGACACTATGCTTTCGCTGCCCCAGGGCTGGAGCCGCACGAACAGCTTGTTGTCCAGTTTCATGGTGCCGAGGGAGTCGGCGCTGGCGTTGCCGAAGTTGAATACGTTGTGGTAGAGCGCCCTGCCGTCGGTGTTGGTGATGTTGTCGATGTATTTACGGGTGTAGGTGGACCATTCGCTGCTGTGGCCGATAAGGGCGGCGGTCACGTCCCTGTCGAGGCTGTCCGCCACCGCTTCGACGAGGGTGTCGCGGACGGCGGTGGTGTCGCCCCTGTTCTTGAGCTTCTCGATGAATTCGAAGGGGATGCGGTACTGCTGGTCGAGGAACCAGGTGTTCTTGGTGATCTTCGAACTGGCGCCGCTCAGGGCCACCCTGATTTCGCGGGCCTCTATGGTGGTGTCCCTTATCCACATGTTGTCCACGATACCGCCGTTCTCGGAGCGCTCGACCATGTTGTAGATGTAGCCGAAATGGCCCATGTACTTCTTGCCCAGGTAGTTGAGGCGGGTGGAGAAGGTCTTGTTCTTGGTGGTCTCGCTCTCCAGCATGCCGCCGCCGCCGAAGCGGTCGTAGCTGATGGTGAAGTTGAGTTCGGGCAGTATATTCTGGGTGGTGAGGATATGCAGGTTGTCGGATTCCTTGGCGTCGCCCGCGAGCAGGGTGCCTGCGTAGGCGAGCTCGGTGTGCGGGGTCTTGGTGTTGTAGTGGGGGATGGTGCGGGGCGAGAACGACCAGGCCTCCTGGGCGTTGTAGAATTCGATTCCCTCGTCGCTGACACGGTTGAACCAGTTGTAGTATTGCAGCGGGGAGCCCGCCACGCCCAGCCAGGTGGCGTTGACGTCCTTGCGCAGGAAGGGATAGTCGTAGAAGTGGTAATTGTAGGTGGTGTCCGGCACGGAAACGTCCAGGCGGTGGAAATCCTGGTCGGTGGTCCAGTGGATGATGCGCTTGTACTGCATCGTGTCGGTGAGGTAGTAGGTCTCAAGGATACGGGGAGTGAACTCCACGATGGAGTCCTTGACTGCCTGCTGCTCCTCCTTGACCTTGCGCAGCGAATCCATTTCCTTCATTTTCCCTGGCAGGGCCTGCTCCATATCGTATCTCTTGCGTTCCTTCCGGCTGAGGGAGTTGTACCAGGCAAGGAACTTTGCCTTTGCCACCGCCGCGGAGTCCGCCACGTAGATGGAGTCTATCATTCTCCAGTCCAGGGAATCCTGCAGGGCGTGCTCCAGGTCGAGGCGGGACAGGCTGTCGAGCTTGCGGGCGAGCAGCGTGTCGGCCGAAACCTTCAGCGAGTCGGAACTGCGCTTGAGCGAATCGCGCACCAATACATGGGTCAGCGAGTCGATCAGGGCCACGTAGTACTTGTAGCGGAAGGGATCTGTAAAGCGCAGGGAATCAGGCACTTTTATGGTGTCCCTGGCCGTCAGGTGCGGGAGGGTGTCGAGCACTGCGGTCGTGTCTTCCTCCGAATCGGCGAGCAGGCTGTCGGCTATCTGCACGGCGTCGAAACTGCCCACGCGCTTGAGCTTGTAGGCGTCGGGGGTATAGACCACCGTGTCGAACACGGGAAGCGGGTCCGGGATATGACGGGACACTATTTCCCTGCCGCCGAAGCCGAAGGCGCCGGCGACGGCCGTGACGAGCACGGCAGCGGGAAACCATATCCTGGACAACAAGTTCATCCTTTATTCAAATATCTTTGCCAGCGCTTCCCCAACTCCTTCTTCCCCGAGGAAACGTTCGGCGATGGTGCCGTCCGGCGTGATCAGGATAAGGGTGGGTATGGCTTCCACACCGTAGGTCTCGGAGGCTTCGGGGCCGGAGGTGTAGATCACATCCCAGTCCATCTCCTTTGCCTTTGCGGTGGCGAAACATACTTCGGCGCTCGCGTCCCAGACGTTCACGCCGACTATCTTCAGGCCCTTTGCGGCGTACTTCTCCTTGTAGGTGCGCAGGTTGGATATGGCTTTCATGCAAGGACCGCACCAGCTCGCCCAGAAGTCCACGAGCACGTACTCTCCCTTCCCCGCGAAATCGGACAGGGCCACAGGGGCGCCTTCGGAATTGGTGCCGGTGATTTCGGAAAACCTTGCTCCGGGGGTGGTGGCGCCGGCGGCGCGCTTCTGCTTGAGGACGCCCTGTACGTTTTCGTCTTCACGGATGAATTCGGCAGCCTGGTCAAGAAGCTCCTCAATCTCATCGATATCCGAATCTTCGCACAATATCAGGAAGGCTTGCAGGCCCAGCGCATCGTCGGTATGGGCGAGGAAAGTCTCGCGGCTATATTCTTTGATCTTGAGGGAGCGGGCACGGGAAATGGAGTCGGCGGCGTCGTAGAATCCGCCCATGCTCAGGGAACCTATGTCGACGTCGTGCTCATAGTAAAGGTCGGTCACTTTTTCTACGAAGGTGTTGATTGCGTCGGTGAGTGGGCTGCCAGTCACCGTGGCCGGATAGTTGAGGTCTACCGTAATCTGCTCTGCGTCAGGCACAAATGAGACGAGGAAACGGTTGTCGTAGCGGTCGCGGTCCGGGAAACGGAGCAAGACCACCAGCTGGCTGGTCTTGTCGATGGCGCCCTTGAAGCTGAAGGTGCCGCCGGATGATACGGCGCAGGAGTCAATGGGGCCGTCTTTTCCTATCAGGTACACCAGGCTTCCGGGCTTGAAGGCGAGGGAATCCGTCACGTTGCCGCGGACGGTGAAACGCGGCTCATGCGAAGTGCAGGAGCAGGCAAGCGCCGCCAGGGCAGCGATAAGGAGGAACTTAGTCTTCATGTGTGTCGAAAATTGACGGAACGGCGTCCATGTTGCCTTCCGGTTTGGTGAGGGTTATCTTCTTGAATGCCAGCACGCAGAGAATCATGAGCATGGCGCATGCGGCCACCAGGATCCAGTACGTCCGGGCAGGGAACACCTCTTTCCAGCTTTCCATCTCCTTGAAGGAGTCGATATGGCCGACCACAAGGGCGAAGGTGTTGTTGACGAAATGCATCAGCATGGTCAGCTTGAGGGAGCCGGTCTTGTAGTACACATATCCGAAGAGGCATCCGAGCACGAATGCCGGGATGGCCTGCCATGGGTTGAGGTGGATAAAGGCGAAAAACAGCGCGGACACCAGTATCGCCACGTAGGGCTTGACTTTGCTTGCGAGCAGGCCGCGGAGCACCATGCCCCGGCAGAGCCATTCCTCGCAAATCGGGGCGAAGATGCTCACCATCAGAAGGTTGAGCCAGATGTTGCCGCTTGTCAGGTCTTTGAACAGCTGCTTCAGGTAATCGGGCATCTGGGGCAGCAGGCTGGTCACCGGCTCCAGGCTGAATCCTGCGGAAAGCGTCATCAGCGACACCAGCAGGACGCAGAGCAGGCCTCCCAGCGGGGAGAAGTTGTTGCTGTCCAGCTTCACGCCGGCATGGTCCATGGACAGGGACGCGCTCTTCACTCCGGCATAGACCATCGGGGGGATGAACATGATCGGATAGCTGAGCAGGGATCCGTAGACGGTCCCTGCCTCGATGCCGAGCGTGACGGTGCATATCACAGTCACGATGGAGCCGAGCACCGCTCCGATTATGAACCAGAGCAGCAGTATGAACAGGCTGCGGACTCCGGGCACGTACCAGGAGAACTTATCCAGGAACTTGTAGTTGCCGCGCGCTGCCATATCAATAGAGGGGCGAAGGATATATTCCGGCTGCCACGAGTTCGGCGAACTTCTCCACCACGGCGGGACGGTCTTCCTTGAAAGTGACTCCGAACCAGCGGGAAGGGGTGGAAAGCACGTCGCATGCTGCGCTGCCTTCGTGAATCATGCGGTCCACGGCGTAGGGGATGTAGAACTCTTTCTTGAGCTCGGAGATGTTCTCTTCGAGGAACTGGCCGAATATGGCGTCGCTCTTTTCGAAATAGTCGGGGGTGAAGCACCACATGTTCATCGAACAGAGGTCCTTGCCGCGCAGCTCCACCTTTTCACCAGTGAGCGAATTGTCGCCGCGGAGCACGCCGTCGGCTTCGATCTGCACGTTGTGGTGTTCGACCACGGTGGTCAGGTGGCCTTTGTCGTCGTAGTGGCAGATGCCCCTGGACACGCCGCCGGACTCGCTGAGGGTGTTGTCGATTTCGAAACCGACTATGGCATAGACGCCGCTGCCGCCTTCGTGGGCCCTGCACCAGTCGCCTGCGATGCGGAAGGAATCACGGCCGTAGAAGTCGTCGCCGTTGATCACCACGAAAGGCTCATGGATGATGTCCTTGGCCATCAGCACTGCGTGGGCGGTGCCCCAGGGCTTCTGCCTTTCGGGGTTGAGGGTGAAGCGGGCGGGGATCTTGTCGAGCTCCTGGGTCACGAATTCAAACTGCAGGGGCGTGCCGTCGATGCACTTGACGCCGCTGTATTTCTGTTTCACGGTGTCGCGGAACTGCTCCAGGAAGTAATTCCTGACGATATACACGACCTTGCCGAAACCGGCGCGCACTGCGTCGAAAATGGAATAGTCAATGATGGTCTCTCCGGAAGGACCAAGTCCGTCCATCTGCTTAAGTCCGCCATATCGGCTGCCCATGCCGGCAGCAAGTACCAAAAGTGTAGGTTTCATAAAAAATATTTCTTATTAATCCGCAAATTTAACTATTTTTGTGATTATGGGAAAATTTAAGGATATATGGGATAAGGGAAAGGACGGGAACCGCTCGCAGCAGCGCTCTTTCCTCCGCTTCGCTATCGTGGCGACGGCGGTGTTCGTGGTGTTCCTCTTCATAAAGAAAGACAGCGTCGTGCGCTGGGTGCAGGCCGGTTTCACCATCCGGGAGCAGGAGCGCCGCATCGAAGAGCTGAACCGCGACAACGAGCGTCTGGATGCGACCATAAGCATGCTGTCCACTTCCAAAGATTCCCTTGAACAGTTCGCCCGCGAGGAGTTCGGCTTTGCCGAGCCCGGCGACGACGTCTATATCGAAGAGTAATATGCTGATAGTGATCGAGGGGCTGGACGGCGCAGGCAAGTCCACGCAGGTCCGGCTGATGAGAGAGTATCTCGGGCAAGTGTGCCCGTCGCTCAAATACATCCATTTTCCCCGCTACGACGCTCCCGTCTACGGCGGCCTGATAGGCAAGTTCCTGCGGGGCGGTTTCGGGGAAATCGACAAGGTGCACCCCCAGCTGGTCGCCCTGCTTTTCGCCGAAGACAGGCATGGCGCCGGGCCGGAGCTGCGCAGCGCCCTGGCCTCCGGGGCCACCGTCCTGCTGGACCGCTACGTCTATTCCAACATAGCCTACCAGTGCGCCAAAATGCAGGACACGGATGCCGCCGAGGATCTCAGGGAGTGGATACTCAACACCGAATACGGCCATTTCGACCTGCCGCGCCCGGACCTGAACATCTTCCTGGACGTGCCGATAGGCTTCGTCGAGGAGAGTCTGTCCAGGAATCGCGACGGCTCCGACAGGGGATACCTGCAGGGCGGCCACGACATCCATGAGGCGGACCTCGGGTTCCAGAAGCGCGTGCGCTCGTTCTACCTGCGCCAGGCTTCGCTGGACCCTTCGTTCGTGGTCGTGGACTGCTCCGGCCCGGACGGCGGTATGCTTCCGCCGGACGCCATTTTCGCCAAACTCAAAGCGGTGTATGAAAACCATTAAGCGCATCTGCGCCGTCCTGGTGGGGATGGTGCTGCTGGTGGCGGGACTGCTGAAGCTGATGGATCCCGTGGGCGCCGGACTGGTGGCTGCCGAGTACCTGAAGTTCCTGAGGCTGGATTTCCTGTCCTCCGCCTCATCTTTCTTCGGCGTGGCGATGGCCCTGCTGGAAGCGGTCCTTGGCGCCGCGCTCATCACCGGCGTCTGGCCGGTACTGATGGCCGTGGCTTCCGGATTGCTGCTGGGCGGTTTTACCATCCTGACGCTCGTGCTCTGGATAGCGGACCCGCCGATGGACTGCGGCTGTTTCGGCGAAGCCGTGCACCTGACGCATCTGCAGACGCTCCTGAAAAACGTGGTGCTGTGTACGCTTTGGGCGGTGGCGTTCATTCCGTTCAAGAGTGTGCGCAAGCCACTGAAAATCAAATATGTGTCTTTTGGCATCGCCGTGCTTTCGGTGATTCTGTTCACCATCTGGTCGATAGTAGGCATCCCGGCAATCGATTTCACCTCCTACAAGCCCGGCACCATGCTGATGCAGGCCCAGGAGACGCCGTCGAAGGATTCTCCGCTGCTGTCGTTCTGCGACGCGGAAGGGGAGTATTGCGACGAAATGCTGGGCAAGGGCTCATGGATGGTGGTGTCGGTGTTTGACCGTGAAGACCTCTCGGAAGCGGACGAAGCGGATATCTCGGAGTTGTGCGGCGCCTATGCATGCGCATCCGTCCGTCCGGTGGTGCTTCTGTCCGACGGTTGCTTCGAGGGGCAGGAGTCTTATACTTCCGACCGCCGCACCCTCATGACGCTCAACCGCTCCAACGGCGGCGCCACGCTTATTTCGGCAGGCACCGTGATAGCCAAGTGGCCCAGGCGCTCCTATCCTTCACCGGATGCGGTGCAGGCCCTTCTGGAGCATGATCCGGCAGAGGCCGTCATGCAAGAAAACGCCCCGAAGCGTATGAAGCTCCAGGGCTTTCTCCTGTATCTGTTTGCAGTGTTGCTGCTGCTTTAGAAGAGCTTTATCTCGTAGGGGAGGCGCGCCACTATCTTTGCGCTCTTCAGCTGCTTCGCCACTTTCACGGTGAAGTCTTCCTTCTCGCCTCCGATGGAGGACATCATGGACTGCATCATGTTGGGGACTGCCGGGTAGCCCTTGACTGTCCAGTTGGACAGGTCGGGGTCGTCGGCTAGGACGGCGGCATAGTTGATTGCGTCTTCGAGCGTGCCGATTTCATCCACCAGGCGGATGTCAAGCGCGTCGGCGCCGGTCCACACGCGGCCCTGGCCGATGGCGTCCACCTGCTCCTTGGGAATGTCGCGGCCTTCGGAGACTATGGTTGTGAAGCGGTCGTAGATGTCTTCGATGGAGCGGAGCATATAGTTGTATTCAGCTGCGTCGAAGGGACGGGTGAGGGACATCATGTCGCCGTGCTTGTTGGAGGAAACGGTCTCCACGCCCACGTGGAGGACGTCAGATGCGGTCTTGCTGAAATCGGGTATCATTCCGAACACGCCGATGGAACCGGTGAGGGTGGTGGCGTCGGTGAATATCTTCTCGCAGTTGTTGGAAATCCAGTAGCCGCCGGATGCAGCATAAGTGCCGTAGGAGGCCACCAGGGGCTTCTCGGCCTTGAGACGGTCGAGTTCGGCCTTTATCTTGTCGGAGGCGAGCACGCTGCCGCCGGGGGAGTTGACACGGAGGACAACGGCCTTGACGCTCTTGTCGTCGCGCACATCTTCGATCAGGGAGGCGAAGCGGTCGCCGGCCACCTGGTCCAGGTCGCTGCCGTCCACTATGTTGCCTTCTGCATAGATGACGGCGATCTTCTTGGAAGCCTTGCCGGGAACGGCCTTGGCGGCGGCGTAGTCGGCGAAGGGTATCATGGTCACTTTCTTGTAGCTGTCGGCCACGGCAAGCACTGCAATCTGGTCTTCAAGTGCCTTGCGGTCAAGCAGTTCGTCCACGAGTCCGCAGTCCACGAAGTCCTGCGGGAGTAGGAGCTTGAGTCCGTCCACGTCGGCGTTGAGCTGCTCCACGGATATGCCGCGGCTCTCAGCTATTTCGCCGGACATGGTCTTCCACATGGAGTTCACCATAGCCTGGTACTGCTCGCGGTTTTCGGGGCTGGCGCTGCCGCGGGTGAACATTTCGCCTGCTGATTTGTATTTACCGTGGCGGATCAGCTGCACGTTCACGCCCAGTTTCTTGAGCAGGTCGCCCATGAAGATCATCTGGGAGCTGACGCCGGAGATGGATGTGGTCGCACCCGGGTGCGGGGTCATGTACACCTTGTCGGCGACGGAGGCGAGGTAGTAGGAGCCGGTGGTGGGGGATTCAACGTAGGCTATCACGGCCTTGCCGCTGGTCTTGCGGAAGTTGGAGAGCGCCTTGCGGAACTCCTCGGAGTTGGCCGCGCCGGTGAGGTTGCCGTCGGTCTTGAGGTATATATACTTGATGCCCGGGTCTTCGGCGGCGCAGTTCACGGCGTTGACCGCGTCCCAGATACCTATGATAGGGATGGGTTGTCCCTGGGCCTGGATCATTTGCACGGGATCGGCCTCGCGGGTCTGCTCTCCTATCACTATCCTGGACATGTCGATTCGAAGCACGCCTTCGGAGGGCACGACGGGGCTGCCTGAGCCTGCCAGGCCGGCGAACACCGCAATAATGAGGGCGTTGAGCAAGAGGATGCCGCAGATGACGGCAAGAACCATTTTCAGAAAATTCTTCATTTTGCACTTATTTATTTGTGCAAAAGTAAGTAAATTTGCGCAATTATGATACAGAAACCGTCAATACCCAAAGGGACCCGCGATTTCGGACAGCGCGAAATGGCCGCCCGCAACTATATTTTCGACACCGTGCGTTCGGTGTTCAAGTCTTTCGGATATTCCCAGATAGAGACTCCTGCCATGGAGAACCTCGGCACCCTGCTAGGCAAGTACGGCGAGGAAGGGGACAAGCTGCTCTACCGGATACTCAATTCGGGGGATGCTTTCGGGTCGGTGGTTTTCGACAAGCCGCTGGCTCCGCAGGTGTGCGAAAAGGGCCTGCGCTACGACCTGACCGTGCCTTTCGCCCGTTATGTGGTGCAGCACCAGGGGGAGATTTCCTTCCCGTTCAAGCGTTTCCAGATACAGCCGGTGTGGCGCGCCGACCGCCCGCAGAAGGGCAGGTACCGTGAGTTCTACCAGTGCGACGTGGATGCAATAGGCTCGAAATCACTGCTTTGTGAGCTTGAGCTCGTGCAGATCGTGGCCCGGGTGTTCGAACTGCTCGGCCTGCGTGTCTGCATGAAGATCAACAACCGTAAGGTGCTGACAGGCCTCGCCGAGGTGTGCGGTTTCCCGGACAAGGTGGTGGACATCACCGTGGCCATCGACAAGCTGGACAAGATTGGGTTCGAAGCCGTGGAGGAGGAGATGCTGGGCAAGGGACTGACTCCTGAAGCTATTGAAGTTTTGCGCCCCGTGCTGCTGCTGGAGGGCTCCTTCGAAGAGAAACTTGCGGTGATGCGTTCCCTGATGGGGGCGTCCGCCGAGGGCATGCGCGGCCTGGATGAGCTTGAGGATCTGTTCGGGCTTATCAGGTCCGCCGGGGTCACCATGCCTTGCGAAATGGACCTGTCGCTCGCCCGGGGGCTCAATTACTACACCGGCGCCATTTTCGAGGTGAAGTCCCTGGACTGGCAGATAGGATCGATCTGCGGAGGCGGCCGCTACGACAACCTGACCGGCATTTTCGGCCTTCCGGACATGTCCGGTGTGGGTGTGTCGTTCGGTGCGGACCGTATCTACGACGTGCTGATGGGGCTGGAGAAGTTCCCGCAGGGCATTTCGTCCGGTGCGGACCTGCTGTTCGCCAACATGGGGCGGGCGGAACTGGATTATGTGCTTCCGGTTGCGGCTTCGCTGCGCGCCGCCGGGCTTGCCGTGGAAGTGTATCCCGATGCCTCCAAGCTGAAGAAGCAGTTCGACTACTGTGACCGCAAGGGAATCGGCTTCCTGTCGGTGTGCGGGGCCGATGAAGCGGCCGCCGGCCTGGTGCAGATAAAGAATCTTGCTACCGGGGAGCAGAAGAGTTTCGCGTCCTGGGATCTGGATGCGATGGTGGCTTTCGTGCGGGGTTGATCAGCCTTTGAATGACATTATGGCCTGTACCGCCTCCTCGCGTTCGTCGGTGAGCGTGAGGAGCAGGTTCTGGTAGCGTCCGCTGGCCATCAGCGTCTCCAGCATTTCGTACACGGGGATCTCCTTCCCCCAGAATTCTTTGCCGAGGAACACCATTGGGCTGGAGAGTCCCACCGTCTTGTAGTGGTTCTGGGCGGCATCCTGGAAAATTTCCTGGAGCGTGCCGGCGGAACCGGGGGAATAGATTATTCCGCCCTTGGCGATGGTGAGGAGTATGTCTTCACGCATGCTGTTCTGGAAGTACTTGGCGATGTCGGTGGCAAGGGGGGTGGAGGGCTCGTGGCCGTAGAACCATGTAGGTATGCCGAGGCTGCGGAAACGCTTCTGGGGGAACCTTTCGCGGACTTTGAATGCGCTGGCCAGCCAGCCTTCGTCGCGGAAGGTGGGGGAGGGCTCCAGCATGGCGAAGGCCTCTTCCATCTCTTCGTCGGTGCGGCCGGCCATCCAGGCTCCGAGGTGTGTGGCTTCCATGGCGCCGGGACCGCCTCCGGAGGCCATGAGCTTGCCCTTTTCGGTGAGGTCCTTGCTGATGAGCGCTATCTTGCGGTATTCCGGATCGGTGCGCTTGAGGGCGTGGCCGCCCATTATGGCCACCACCTGGGTCTCGCCGTAATGGCTGAGGAAGTCGGCCATGGTGTCTTCTATGCCGCGGTCGTGGAGGGAGCGCCCGAGGGTCTCGCGGATCTCCTTGCACTGCTTGCCCTTCTCCATGAAATGGTTGTAAATCAAAGAGTCGCGGCAGGTTTCGAAGGTCTGGGGCTTGTCCGGATCAAAGCCTTCATAAAGCTCCTCGGCCGTGTAGAGGCTGCCCCGGAAGGTGCTGTAGGGAAGCCCCAGGCGGGGGAACTGCAGGTTGGTGGGGTCGAGCGACTCCTGCATTTCCTTCGGGATTGCGCATCCGAGGAAGAAGCAGTCGTGCCACTTGTGCCCGGCGGCGATATACTGCGGAACTTCGTTGAAGTCTATGTATTGGAATACATAATGGGAAATGAATCCATTCTCGTCCGGTCCGGGAAGATTGGCTATGGAATCAATCTGCATGTAGGAGTGTCTGGCCATAAGCTTGTGTTTGATCAAGGCAAATATAGCTTTTATTTTGCATATTTAAAAAAAGTCCGTATATTTGCAGTCCACATCGCGGGGTAGAGCAGTCGGTAGCTCGTCGGGCTCATAACCCGGAGGTCGCAGGTTCGAGTCCTGCCTCCGCTACTAAACCGGACAAGTCGCAAGATTTGTCCGGTTTTTTTATATCTTTGCAGATTAGAGTGCTTATGTCTAAACAGGAGTGCATACAGGGTTTTTCAGACTACATCTTTTGGGATGTGGAAAGGAACTCTATCGATCTGGCTTCGAATGCTCCTTTTGTTATTCAACG
>JAFZVQ010000026.1 GCA_017617715.1 Bacteroidales bacterium
GAATCGAACCTCGATTTAAAGTTTAGGAAACCTCTGTTGCAAGTCCAGAAGTTGCTATATTTCAACCTGTTACAAACATTTCCAGCATTTGGGTACAACTATGGGACAACAATGTCAAACTATTGTTCGAAAGACATGGCACTTGCCAGTCGGTTCACTTCATCGATATCCAAGATAGGAAGGTCTATATCCTCAACGCCTTCAAACTCAAGGAAGAAACCCATATAGGATGGTACGGTGAGAATGGCACCGTCGCGCCCCACGTTGTAGTCGCCGAATTTAAGGGCTTGGGTGATGTGGTATTTCTCTGGGTGGGCAAGCACAGTTTTCACGCTCTTGGCCTTGTTGGACGTAGACTTGACTTCGCAAGGAACACACTCGCCTTTCTGGCGGATCAGGAAATCCAGCTCCAGGCCGCCATCTTTATGGTAGTAGTACAGATTCTGACCTTTCTTATGAAGGAAGTCGGCCATAATACCCTCGAAGATAGCTCCTTTGTAGCCGTAGAGATTCCCTTGGAGAACATCGGCACGGGTGCCGGGATCGAACATCGCCATAAGGATGCCGATATCTGTAGGATAAACTTTGAAAACTCCCGGTTTGGCGTTACCGTCCAGCGGAAGTTCAGGTATGTTGGTGTTATAACAGCGGTGGATAATCCCTGCGTCTTCCAACCATTGCAGACTTCCGGCATACTGGGATGCACGTGCGCCTTTTTTAATAGTGGAATACTGGAACTTTTTGTTCTCTTTGGCCAGTTGGGCAGGGATGGACTCAAAACACTCGCGGATGTGGGGTTTATCTGCATCGTCGGCATACTTGACCATATCGTCCTCGTATTCGTCGATGATGGATCTGTATACTGTAGCCACTTCGCCCATGTGGTTGGTCTCAATGAATTTGTTTATAGCTGCAGGCAAGCCGCCGACAACGATGTAGCGATAGAAGAGTTGCTGAAAGGCATAGTGTACGCCTTCCGGGACTGGAATCTCGCGCTGTAAGCACTTGCGGACGGCTTCGATGGATTCCTGCCGGATGCCGTTTGCCCATAGAAACTCTTCAAAGTCCAGCGGGCACATGGAGATGATTGTCTCATAGCCCACGGGAACTGAGTTCTTCCCCATTATATTGTTCTTCTTTTTCTTCTTCTTGTCTCCGTAGCCTTTTACGCCCAGCAGGGAGCCGGTGGCAATGATATCAAAACGGCCGTCCAGTTTGAAGGATTTGAGAGAAGTACGGGCATCGGGACAATCTTGGATTTCGTCCAAGATGATGCAGGTTTTGCCGGGGATAAACTGAGCCTCGGGCATTAAGGTTGAGAGGTTGAGAAGGATAGTATCTACATCCTTGTTGCCAAGAAAAGCGGTTATTTTGTCGGCCTCCAGAGCAAAGTTCACGTACACAACAGAGTCGTAGTGCTGCTGAGCGAACTGTTTGACAATAAAGGTTTTTCCGCACTGGCGGACACCTTTTATGACAAGCGGATTATGGCCTGGCTGGTTCTTCCATTGAAGCAATGTCTCTTCTATTTTCCTTTTGAGCATAAGCGCTATTACTTGGTCCCGAATGCAAATTTACACTTTTTTGGACGAATAATCCAAATTCAATACATTTTTCAGGGCGAATATTTGCGATTCCTTACATTTTTCATCACGCCCGACAACAGTTCCGGCTACGGCAACGTCAACCGCTACCTCGGCCTCCCCATCCGCCCCGAGATGAAATAGCCGACGGAGATTCCCGGTCAAGCCGGGAATGACAATAAAGCAGTACTGGAGAAGTGCAAAATGTGGCGCTCAAGCCAGAAAAAGCACTTTACACCGGGTTAAATCCCTGCTTAAAGTGCGATAATCGCCTTCTACTATAGATTCTGCGCTCGACAAGTACCGAGCTCGTTGCACAAGAAAAGCTTGCCTGTCCGGCAAGCCTTTCTTGTAGCCCCACGAGGAATCGAACCTCGATTTAAAGTTTAGGAAACTTCCGTTCTATCCGTTGAACTATGAGGCCGCGGGGTGAAAGCTGATTACTCAGCGTTCTTGACGATGATCTGACGACCTCTGTAGTAGCCGCACTCAGGGCATACACGGTGATACATCACGGTTGCGCCACAGTTGGGGCAGGTTGCCAGGGTGGGTACCGGAGCGAAGTCGTGGGTACGCCTCTTGTCTCTTCTCTGCTTGGAGAGTTTGTGTTTCGGATGTGCCATTGTTCTATAATTTAAATATTACTATTTGCTCAAATACTTTACAGTCTCAGGGTTGCATTGCCCTTCGGGATGCACGCGCTGCAGCGGCAGGGCCGTGCAGACGTAGTCGTAGACATCCTGACTGAGGTCCAGCTCGTCGGAGTCGGGGGTGTAGGTCTCTTCGAAATCCGTGGCGACTTCCAGCTCGAGGTCATCGAGGCAACGGTCGCATGGCACCACCACGGTGCCGGCCATCGTGCATCTCACATCCACGGTTGCGCCGTGGTCGACCACCCGGGCCTGCACCTCGACTTCTGCATCCAGGATGTCCGGATTGCCGAATTGCTCAAAGAACTCCTTGTCCGCTTTCCAGTTGAAAGCCGTCCTGCCCGAAGCCGGACCATTCAGTTTAACTATAAAGGGTTGCAAAGGTAATAAATTTTTTTCAGTTTTAACAATCTTCGCTGTCACTATTTCTCTTGCGGGCAAGCGGATCCAGCAGAATCTTGCGAATTCTCATGAAATGGGGCGTGACTTCGACGAATTCATCGTCCTGGATGTACTCCAGGGCCTCTTCAAGGGAGAACTTGATTGCGGGAGGCAGGATTATTTTTTCGTCCGAACCGGCGGCACGCACGTTGGTGAGCTTCTTGGTCTTGCAGATATTGATGTTGAGGTCGCGCTCGCGTGTGTGCTCGCCTACCACCTGTCCGCAGTAGATCTCCTCTCCCGGCTCCACGAAAAAGCGGCCGCGGTCGAGCAGCTTGTTGATGGAGTAGGCAATGGCTTCGCCGGTCTCCAGCGACACGAGCGAGCCGTTGTTGCGGCGCTCGATCTCACCCTTGTAGGGCTGGTACTCCTTGTAGCGGTGCGCAATCACGGCTTCACCCTGGGTGGCAGTGAGCAGGTTGGAGCGCAGTCCCATCAGGCCTCTGGTAGGAATCTCGAACTCCAGCAGCGTGCGGTCCCCTCTCGGCTCCATGCGCACGAGCGCGCCCTTGCGGCGGGTGGAGAGCTCGATGGCCGCGCCCACGAACGCCTCAGGCACCTCGATGCTGAGGTCCTCAATAGGTTCGCAGCGCTGGCCGCCTATGGTCTTGTCCAGCACCTTGGGCTGGCCTACCTGGAGCTCGAAGCCCTCGCGGCGCATGGTCTCGATGAGCACGGAAAGATGCAGCACGCCGCGGCCATAGACGATGAACGAATCCGCCGACAGGCCGGGCTTCACGCGCAGGGCGAGGTTCTTCTCGAGCTCTTTCTCAAGACGCTCCTTGATGTGGCGGGAAGTCACATACTTGCCGTCTTTTCCGAAGAACGGGGAATTGTTGATGGAAAAGAGCATGCTCATGGTGGGCTCGTCTATGGCGATGGGCGGCAGGGGCTCGGGATTCTCGAAATCGGCAATGGTGTCGCCGATTTCGAAGCCATCGATACCAACTACGGCGCAGATATCGCCGCAGCCCACGCGCTCGACATTGGTCTTGCCAAGGCCCTCGAACACCATCAGTTGCTTGATCTTCTGCTTCTGCACCACATCGTAGCGCTTGCAGAGGCTGATCTGGGCGCCGGTGCGCAGCTCGCCGCGCGTGATGCGGCCCACGGCTATACGGCCCACATAGGGTGAATACTCCAGCGAGGAGATGAGCATCTGGGGCGTGCCTTCGACCACGGGCGGAGCGGGAATCACCTCAAGTATGGTGTCGAGCAGGGGGGTGATGTTGTCGGTGGGCTTGCGCCAGTCGAGCGACATCCAGCCCTGCTTGGCCGAACCATAGACCGTGGTGAAATCCAGCTGGTCCTCGTTGGCGTCGAGGTTGAACATAAGGTCGAAAACTTCCTCCTGGACTTCGTCGGGACGGCAGTTGGGCTTGTCTACCTTATTTATAACCACGATGGGCTTCTTGCCCATGGAAATGGCCTTCTGGAGCACGAAACGCGTCTGGGGCATGCAGCCCTCGAAGGCGTCGACGAGCAGAAGCACGCCATCCGCCATGTTCAGCACGCGCTCCACTTCCCCACCGAAATCACTGTGTCCCGGAGTGTCGATAATGTTGATCTTCACGCCTTTGTAGATCACGGACACGTTCTTGGCGAGGATGGTGATACCCCTTTCGCGCTCGAGATCATTGCTGTCGAGTATGAGCTGCCCGAGATTCTCGGGCTGGCGCACGAGATTGGCCTGGTAGATCATACGGTCCACGAGGGTGGTCTTACCGTGGTCAACGTGCGCAATTATTGCTATATTTCTGATTTCCTGCATCTTTTCGGAAGAAAAAAGGTTGGTCCGAAGGCCAACCTTTTTTATAACTTGACTTCAGGGATTACTTGCAGAGAAGCACGGTGGCGCGGTTCTTCTCAGGAACCCTGGAGATACGCTCGGTGTCGCCGTACCAGAAGCACTGGATGCGGGAAGGATCGATGCCGGCAGCAGTCAGAGCCTCGGCCACGATGTTGGAACGGTTCTCGGAGAGTACCCAGTTGCCGTCGGTGGTGCCGGTCTCACGGTCTGCGAAGCCACAGAGGATAGCCTTGGCCTCGGGATCTTTCTTGAGCTTCTTGATGAGGTTGTTGATCTTGTAACGCTCCTGGTTGCGGATGTCATACTTGCCAATGACATAGTAGACAATGTTGTTGGACTTCTTCGCAGCGGCGATGGCATCCTGGAGGGCCTGATTCCTTGCAGCTTCGTATGCAGCCTTCTCGGCAGCAGCCTTCTCGGCAGCGGCCTTCTCGGCGGCATCGTCGGCGGCCTTCTTGTTGTCCTTGGCAGCAGCGACTGCGTCGTTGAGAGCCTTGGTGGCAGCATTGATGGCATCGACATCCTTTTCTTCGATAGCCTTCTTCAGGGCGTTGATAGCGTCGTTGACGGCGGCGATATCCTCAGGGAGGAAGTCACCTTCGGCGAGGGCCTTCTTGGCACCGTCGATGGCGTCGTTGGCAGCGGCGACGGCGTCTGCAAGCTCCTTGTCGGCGCGAGCCTGTGCGGCGGCGGCCTGTGCGGCAGCGGCGGCAGCGGC
>JAFZVQ010000027.1 GCA_017617715.1 Bacteroidales bacterium
CGCCTACGGTATCGGTTTCGCCATTGCCAAGGCATTCGTGCAGGCAGGCGTCGACAACATCATCTTCAACACTTCCAACGAGGCTTCGATGCAGAAGGGCCTGGACGCCTACCGCGAAGCCGGAATCACCAACGTCCACGGCTATGTGTGCGACGTGACGGACGAGAATGCCGTCAAGGCTCTCGTGGAGCGCATCCATAAGGAAATCGGACAGATCGACATCCTGGTCAACAACGCCGGCATCATCAAGCGCATCCCTATGCACGAGATGAAGCGTGCCGAGTTCCAGCAGGTCATCGACGTTGACTTGGTTGCTCCCTACATCTGCTCGGCTGCTGTTGTGCCCGAGATGATGGAGCGCCGGGAGGGAAAGATTATCAACATCTGCTCCATGATGAGCGAGCTCGGCCGCGAGACCGTGAGCGCCTATGCAGCGGCCAAGGGAGGACTGAAGATGCTCACCCGCAACATCTGCTCCGAGTATGGCGAATACAACATCCAGTGCAACGGCATAGGCCCCGGCTACATCGCCACGCCCCAGACCGCCCCGCTGCGTGAGCGTCAGCCCGACGGCTCCCGCCATCCTTTCGACAGCTTCATCTGCGCAAAGACTCCGGCAGGCCGCTGGCTGGAACCCAGCGAACTCGGCGGCCCGGCCGTATTCCTTGCATCAAAAGCATCGGATGCCGTCAACGGCCACATTCTTTACGTGGACGGCGGCATCCTTGCATATATAGGCAAACAGCCTAAGTAATTACCAACCAAGCACTGACTGGCGGCTGGAGTAGGGTTCTGCTTCGGCCGCTGTCAGTTGGCGGCCATAGCTGTTGCGGGAGGCGGACAGGGGTGCGCCGCCAAGGTCGGTGCTGCCATATTCGCGCCAGCCGGCTGTGGCCGTGGGCACTGCCGGAGTGGGTGCGGGATTGGCAAACCAGCCTGCGGAAGCTATGACGGGCGACATCTTGCAGCCAATGTAGGTCACATTATCCGATTTCGTGGTGTCGCCGCCTGAACGGGCGAGATACATCGAGCCGTCCTTCACGCCGCTTTCTGCGGTGAGCTTGCAGTTCAGGAACACGAATCCCTTGTGCGAGGCGCTTTCTATGCGGGCCTGCACTATATAGCCTCCTGCGCGGGACCGTATTTCGCAGTCCTCGAACAGGCAGGCTTCCGGATAGCCCCAGATGTAGTCCACATGGCCGGCAATCAAGGTGTTGTGTACCCAGACCTTGCCTTTTGTCAGGAAGGTGTCCTGCCACGAAAGTAGACTGCAGCTTTCTATGACCATCTTGCCTGCGGAATTGAAATAAATGGCTTCCGCCTGCCCCTTTTGCCCGCCGAAACTGTTCTCGAGAGTGAGGCTCTCTATCCTGAGGTTGTCGCTGTTGTTGATGAGGAAAAGTCCGCGTCCGCCAGGCGTGACTACCTGTGCTCCCCTGGATGGGAGAGAACTGGTGCTTGAGCCCGTGCCGGAGCAGTAGCTCTCGTTGTTGGGGTAGGAAATGACGGTGCCGCCTGCCGATGCTCCTTTGATCGTGATATTGCCCTTGTCGTACAGGAACAGCATCTCATTGAAGACGCCTTTCCCTATTTCGACGGTGACTTCGGCGTTCTTGTCGAGCGAGGATGCATGTGTCAGGGCGCCCTGCACTGTGCAGAAGTCGCCGCTTCCGTCCTGGAGCACGCTGAATACCGGCCCGGCAGGCCTGGATTTGGTGCTGAAGGTCCATTCGTCCTTCCCGACTGCCTTGCCGGCCACGCTCTGGTCCACTGTCACGTAGTAGCTCTTCCCGAAATCGAGGGCTCCGTTGTGGAGCTTTATTTCCAGCTTGTTGCCTTTGATCCGCAGGGGAGTGTAATGCTCTATGCGATAGCGTTTTCCGGACTGTATCGCGTCCATGAAGCTGTTGAACTTGCTGTCCTTCCCGAGGGGCTCCTTGGGAATCATGCAGCCGTCTTCGCGTATGGTCACTCCGGCAAGGTCGGCGAGGTCTATCCTGTCCACTTCCTTGCCGTCCCGGGTGAACACCTTGATGCAGCCGCTGCTGCCCAGAGTCGGAGCGGAGTCCAGTCCGAGCACAAGCGGAGCGTCGATGCACTGGACTTTCCCTTCCGGCACGTCGGGCTGCTGGCTGCCCGGGGTGGTGAAATCCAGGCTGCTGAATTCCGAATTGCATTCGGAGTTGCGGCTGCGGACGCTGAAGGTGTAGGCCGTGCCAGGCTTGAGGCCTTCTACGGTGACGTTCCGTTTGGTCTCATTGCCCGATTTCGCGGTCCCGGCGCCTTCAAGCACTTTCCACTCATAGGATGTCGCCCCTTCCACAGGATTCCACTGCATGGTCACGGAGTTCTCGGTGAGTCCCTTGACCGTCAGGCCCTCCGGTGCGGCAAGGGCAACGGGAGTATCCGGATTGTCCGGCTGCCCGCAGCCGGGACTAAGTATCCCGGCCGCGATGCAGAGGGCAAGCAGTTTAAAAGGTAGTCTCATTTTTAAATCTCCACGGGCTTGTATTTAGGCACGAGGGATTTCATTATGGACCAGGCGATTATGTAGGCCAGGCCGCAGAAGCAGAACATGATGAAGTAGCCTGCGGGCTTGCCTTCGAAACCGAGGAAGGTGAAGGCCGCACCCTGCGATTCTGCATAGGTGAAAAGGTTGCCGGCGACTTTCTGGATGATCATGGAGCCCAGGCCTCCCGCCATTGCGCCTATACCCGTAATGGATGCTATGGTGCTCTTCGGGAACATGTCACCGATAGTGGAGAAGAGGTTGGCGCTCCATGCCTGATGGCCCGCTCCGGCGAGGCCGATCAGGATGGCCGGCCACCAGGGGGAGTCGAAGCGTATGCCAAGGGGCTGCGCGAAAAGGGCGGCCAGGGGGAAGAACGCGAATATGAGCATGGCAAGCATACGTCCGGCATAGGGATTCATGCCTTTCTTGTCCACGAACACCTTGGGCAGGTAGCCGCCTCCGATGGAAATCACCGTCACTATCAGATAAAGGGTGAAAATCAGCCATTGTCCCAACGGCGAGGTGGCCGGGGCATGGAACTGGTTGCTAAAGTAGGAAGGCGCCCAGAACAGGAAGAACCACCACACGCCGTCGGTGAAGAACTTGCCTACGATGAACGACCAGGTCTGCCTGTACTTGAAGCACTTGATGAAGGGGATGGAAGGAGATTCTTCGCTGGCGCTCGGAATGACAGGGGAGGAGGCGTCATGGCCGGCTTGACCGGCCATCTCTGCGTCATCCTGGTGGATGTAGGCGAGTTCGGCTTCATTGACTCTCTTGCTCTTCTCGGGCTTGTCGTACATGAAGGCCCAGAAAAACATCCAGATGAAGCCAAGTCCGCCGATGATGATGAATGCCCATTCCCAGCCGAACTTGAGGGCAAGCGGCGGGATAAGCAGCGGGGCGGCCAGTGCACCGACGGAAGCGCCGGCGTTGAAGATGGACGTAGCGAAAGCGCGGTCCTTCTTGGGGAAGTATTCGGCAGTGACCTTGATGGCGGCCGGGAAGTTGCCGGCCTCGCCGAGAGCCAGTATGCCGCGGCAAAGCAGGAACAGGTACACCGAAGTGGTGGACACGGCCAGGGCGGCATTGGATCCGATCTCAACAGCGCGCATGGCGGCGACGGAGCCGAAACCGGCGATGTGGGCTGTGGCCCAGCCGCAGGCTGCGTGGAGGCAGGCGCCCGCCGACCACACGCCTATGGCGATAAGGTAGCCCTTCTTGGTGCCCATCCAGTCCACGAACTTGCCTGCGAAGAGGCAGCAGATGGCGTAGAAGATGGAGAAGAAACTGGTGATGGTGCCATAGTTGGCATCGGTCCAGTGGAACTCGGGCTTTATGAACTCCTCATAAGTGAGGGACAATACCTGCCTGTCGAGGTAATTGACGGTGGTGGCCACGAAAAGCAGGCTGCAGAGCCACCAGCGCCAGTTTGTCATTAATTTAGTTTGTGTACTCATGGGATCAGATTATTGCTTTGACTGCGGAACGCATACCTTCAAGTTGTATCAGTGTGAGGGCTTTCGCCAGAAGCCTCTGCAGGCCGGGAATGGCGCGGAGGTCTTCGCCCCAGATGAATTCGGCGCCAAGCACGCCGTCCGCCACCTTGGCCGGATCTTCGGTGGCCCAGAGCTCCTGCAGGAGCCCGGTGATCTTCGGGTCGTCGTTGGGCACTATTTCATCGTTGCCCCTCTTGCCGCCCTTGTAGTAGGTGCAGATGCCGGCAAGGCCGAGCACCAGTCCCACGGGAAGTTCGCCCTTGCGCTCCAGATAGGTCTTGAGGCCGGGGAGGTCGCGGGTCTTGAACTTGGGGAAGGAGTTGAGCATGATGGAAGTCACGAAGTGCTTGACGAATGGATTGCGGAAGCGCTCCATCACGTCGGCGGCGAATTTCTCCAGCTCTTCTTTCGGGAGGTTGAGGGTGGGGAGAAGCTCGTCGAACATCACCTTGTGGACGAATTTTCCCACTTCCGGATCCTCGCAGCACTGCTTCACGGTGTCGAGGCCGGATAGGTAGCCGACAGGGGAGAGCACGGTGTGGGGACCGTTGAGGAGGGTGACCTTGCGCTCGTGGTAGGGCGCCTCGCTGGGCACGAAGAGCACGTTGAGGCCGGCCTTGTCGGCGGGGAACTCTGCGGCGACTTCCTTCGGGGCCTCGATGACCCAGAGGTGGAATATTTCAGCCTTGTCGAGGAGGTTGTCCTGGTAGCCCACCCTTTCGCAGAGCTGGGCGGCGGTGTCGCGGGGGTAGCCCGGAACTATGCGGTCCACCAGCGTGCTATAGACTCCGCAGCTCTCTTCGAACCACGTGCGGAAGCCTTCAGGAAGCTGCCAGAGGTCGATGTACTGCTCGATGCACTCCTTCAGGTGCTTGCCGTTTTCGAAAATAAGCTCGCAGGGGAAGATGATGAATCCCTTGGTCTTGTCGCCTTTGAAGAACTCCCAGCGGTGGTAAAGCAGCTGGGTCAGCTTGCCGGGATAGGAAGATGCGGGGGCGTCGTCCAGCTTGCATGCCGGGTCGAACGCTATGCCGGCTTCGGTGGTGTTGGATATCACGAAGCGCATCTCCGACTGCTCGGCAAGTTTCAGGTAGGCCTCGAAATCCTCGTAAGGATTAATTCCACGGCTGATTACGTCGATGAGGTCCACGCTGTCCACGGGTTCTCCGTTCTGGAGGCCCTGGAGATTGAGGTGATAGAGGCCGTCCTGCTCGTTGAGCCAGCCGACCATTCCCTTTTCAATGGGCTGGACCACCACGACAGAACCGTTGAAAGCGGTCTTCTGGTTGGTTTTCCAAATAATCCATTCAATGAAGGCACGAAGGAAGTTGCCTTCTCCGAACTGAATGACTTTTTCTGTGTAGCGTTTCGCCTGGGGGGCGGAAGTACGGTTTAATTTTTCCATCAGTTATGTTGTTTATTCTGTTTCTTTTACGATTACCAGGAGCAGGGCCTGTTCGGCGCTTTTCTGCTTGATTGTGTATCCCTTGCCCTTCTCGAGAGCGAGTTCGCCGGAGTCTCCGGCCGTGTCGTATGGGACAGGGAATTCCTGTGCGGTGCCTCCGTCCGGAACGATCTGGATCTTTGCAGTGTCGGCTGAGCTCGACCTTCGGATGAACCAGAACCGGACCGTAGAGTTGAATGTGGCGGAAGTGGTGAAGGAAAGCGCACCTGAACTGTTCAGCTTGAGCCCCTTGGTCGAAGAGTAATCCCCGATGGTCCAGGGATTGAAGTTCTGGGAGTAATCCTTGCTCAGATCGGTCTTCGCACTTGCGGTGAAATAGCTTCCCTGAACTCCGTCTGTGAGGTTCTGGGCCACGCTGGAAGAGTCGTAGTAGAACACGTGGGTGTGTGCTTTGTCGTCGCCGGTGCCGGATCCTGAAGGATCGTCGGGGTCATCCTGGCCGGGATCTGTCGGGTCGTCGCCGGTGCCGTTGAATTCGGTGATGCCGCCGTTGTTGACGGCAACCGGGGCCGAAGTCCAGCCGAGCTTCCCGTAGCCTGCATTTGCTTTCACTACCTCGGGTACGTCCGCCGCCGCAGTGACGGTGTAGTCGTAGGCGGGCTTGAAGTCGCTGTAGGTCAGGGGAGTAACAGTGCTTCCGTTGTAGGAGGTGTACTGTACGTTGCTCAGCGGGTACGGGTCTTTAGCCTTTGCAGGACGGTTCTTATACACGTTCTGCGTGGGGTAAAGATAACCGGCCACGGAGCCCTGGAGGTTGGACTCATTGCTCTCCTTTGCCGGATACGTGCAGATATCCGTGGGCAGTTGCACGCCGTCGAAGCAGTTGTATTCCACCAGCACCTTTGCGCCGTAGGCGGAACCCACTCCGTAGGTGGTGCACCCGTCGAACAGGTTGTTGTAGACGTGGGCGGTGCCGAAGCGCACGCGGGGATGGCGGGAAGACGACTGGTCGAACCAGTTGTGGTGGAAGGTGGCTGTGATGGCCACGTCGCCGCTCTGGCTGTTGGAGTGCCCGACAAGGCAGGATTTCTGCGTCTTGACGTAGTGGCACCAGCTCACGGTCACGTTCTTGCTGCCGTGGGTGATGTCGGTGGAGCCGTCTTCGTAGTCCTTGGTCTGGTTGAGGGACGTGAAGGTGCAGTGGTCTACCCACACACCGTCGCATTCCTGCATGCTCACGGCGTCGGCGCCGTTGTTGGCCTTGGGCTGCTGGAAGTTGATGTTGCGGATTATTATGTTGCTTGCGCGCACGCAGAACAGTCCTATGCGGTCCATCACGAACCCGTCGGTGCCGTAGAAACTGAGGTTGCTGACTTCTTTCACGTCGAACCAGGGATGCCCTTCGCTGAAGTCACGTCCGTCGGATGGACCGAAGGTGCCGCTGAGCCATATGATCACGGGACTGTGGTCACCCTTCTTTTCCGATTTGGCACGCGCGAGCAGCCAGGTCTGGAGGGCCTTGCCGTTGTCGAAGTGCAGCACGTTGGCTGAAGTTGCCCCTTCGCCTCCCGTGACGCTCCGGGCAAAGCCGTAAAGCATTGTGGGATCAACGGTTGCGGCCTGCGGCGGGGTGGTGCATTCGAGCTCGGCGGATGATGCCGGCACGTCGGGATCATCGGGAGTGCCGGGGTCGTCGTTCCCGCCGCTGCTTGCTCCGGGGGTGTACTCCAGCTTGTAGATTCTGAGCGGCCCGCCTGTGCAATAGATGTAGACGTCGCCGGCGCTCACGTTGAACGCGCATTCAGCCTTGGTGCCGTTGGAAGGCCCGCCGGCTTCAATGGAACTCTCCGAACCGCCCGAGAGAACGCTGACCGAGCGCCCTGAGGCGGTGCTGGAGCCGGTGTTAGTGGCCCAGACCTTGAGCAGCCCGTTGCCGGTGGCGGTGAACTTGAAGTAGCAGTCCGAAGATGAGCCGGCAAGTGCCATCTGGAAGCAGTCCGTGCGGAACTTGCCCTTTGATGCGACAATGGTCAATCCGTCGTAGCTCATATTGAATGGTTCCTTCCAGGTGTCGTTGGAACCGACTTTCTTGAATTCGGTCTGCCAGGCTGAGGATGAGAAGTCCCAGGTCACGGGCTCTCCGAGCTGGGAGGCGTCGGTGATGTCGCTGTCTGAGATGTTGAACGTCAGGGTGTTGACCACGTTCGGCCTGAATTCGATGTCGCTGCTGAGGGTGGCGGAGCGGCTGATCAGCATATTGCTGTCGTCGGTTTCCACGTCCAGGGTCAGCCTGGAGCCTGCCGGGAGGGTGGTCGGATTGAGGATCACGAACACTCCGGTGCTGCTGTCTGCCGTCCAGTCGTCGCCGGAATACATGGCTTTGACATAGTTCTGCTGCGACTTGCTTTCCCAGCCGTCGATGGCGGCGGTGGTGATGTCCACGCGCACTTCTCCGCTCAGCGTCGCTGCTGAAGACTTTAGGCTTACGCTCCTGATTTTCTTGCCCGAGAGCTTTCCTCCGGAGGTCGCGTCGGCTACGACTATCTTGCTGACAGCCAGAACGCGGTGGAAATGCAGACTGCCGGCCGCTTCGGCTTTGTTGCCTGATACGGAGACCTGCAGCGCGTCGCTGACCAGCACGTCGGCTTCAGGGTCGAAGGTCGTGAGGCGGGGGAGTTTCTGGTCCGGGCCGGTGACGAACTTGAAGATATTCTCGCTGCGGTTGGATTTCCTGGGATGGAAGGCGTAGATTGTCTCAGAGCCGTCTTCCGCTTCAATCGAACCGGAGAAACTGCCGGTAATGCCCTCTCCGCTGCCGTTGGTGAACTTGAAGGCTTTGGAGAGGTCGCCGGAGAGGGTCACGTAGATGGAGTCTGAATCGTCCCATTTGGGCTGCCAGCCGGATGGCGCCGTCTCGATGAAGGTGCGGGTCTGGGGAAGGTCGGCGGAAAGCGTCATGGCAATCTCGCGGATGCCGGATGGCGCGCTTTCCATCAATTCCCGTGGCTGACAGGCCGAAAGCGCCAATGCGACGATGCTCAGGAATGTGATAAATGTCTTTTTCATCGCTGCAATGGGCTAAAATGTGTATTCTTCTCCTCCGGTGAGCACATCTCCCGCACCGTCATCGGTCAGGTCACTGCCCCCGAGCAGGGCAGTGGCCTCACAGATGATGTCGTATTCGCAGCATGGGGCTGCGTATGGGAATGTTTTCATCTTAGAAAGTCTCTACTACTTCAATGTAGAACAGTCCGACTTCTCCGGATTTGTTGAATTTGTAATCGGTGCCTTTATCGAGATTCACGACGCCTGAATCATAGATTGTCCCGAGGGTCATTGTCGCGTTCACGATATTCGAGCTTCCCTTCTGCAGTTTGATGACCCCGTCCTTGTTGGACTGACGTTTGGCTGCGAAGAAGCGGATGGTGGTCGCGGCGCTCGAATGGGTGGTGAAGCTGACGTTATTGCTGCCGTCGATTTTCATGGCGTGTGAATAGGTGTTGCCGAGAATGGTGAAGCTGTCCACGGCGAAATAACCGCTTGCGGAGCAATCGAGTATGCTTGTGCCCGTGACGGTGAAATACGTTCCGGCCTGGCCGTCCTGGGTCTGGACAACATTCTTTTCATTGTCGATGTAGAATGTGTAGGTGTGGGAGGCTGCGGCGCCCGGGGCTGCCTGGGTGAGGGTCATAGTGGCCGTAGCGGCAATCTGGGTGTTGTCGGAAGCGTTGTAGTAGGTGAAGGTGATGGTCGCGCTGCGCGGCTCGGTGCCGGTGTTGGCATCGGTGGTGTAGAAATACAGGTTGCCGCTGGTGCCCATGTCAACGTAGTCATTTGAATGCAGCATCAGCCAGTCTGCACCGGCGTCCCTTCTTGAGCCGACTATATATCCGGGAATGGGGTTGACTATCTTGAACGGTATCATGGCCTGGCCAAGTATGGCTTTGTCGGCTTCGATGAGCATGTCATCGACGAGGATTTCGGGCTCGAAACTCACGGTCGGGCTGCCTAGATCGTAGATCTTGCCGGAAGCGAGGGATACGCTTGTCAGGGATTTGGTGGTGATGGAAGCGGCGGTATCATCCGTCCGGGTGAAGGTCAGCTTGAGGTCGCCGCAGTTGGACTGCTTGGTCAGTACGGGAAGATAGTAGGTGGAACCGTTCTTGAATCCTCCGCTGCAGGTGAAGTCCATAAAGTTCTTGGCGCCGTTCACCTGGAAGGTTGCACCTGTGGACATGGTGTAGATGGGACGTCCACCGAGGCGGGCTCCGCCGGATACTTCGACGTGGATGGCCTTGATGTCATCCATTGCCATGGTGATCTTAAGATATGCGGCGCCGTGGCGGAACGACAGGACGTTGCCGGAGGCAGCATCGGCTACGGCTGTCATGAACGCACCGGCGGTGGGAAAGCCTGCCTCGACGGCTTCCTGGGTGGTGACGACCTGGTCGATCACGAGCTGGCCGAGGTCGAGGGCCCAGCGGTTGCCTTTGGTGTCTGTCTCTTCGGGGCGGATGGCCACGTTGGGATAAAGTGCGTAGAATTCGGTTTCGGAGGCGTCGGTGTCGGCTATGGAGCCGCTGAATTTGGCATTTGCGGTGCCTGCGCCTTCGGTTAGGGTGAAGGTGTACTGTTTGCCTGATGTCTTGGCGATGACGTTGATTTCATCTCCGGTGGACCAGACTACAGACTTGGTGCCGGAGAGTTCGGTCTTGGTGTCGGGTGCGTTGACGGTGAAGGTCTTGGTGACCATTTTTCCGGTTTCGGGGGCGACTTCCTTGTTGCAGGAGACGGCGAGCAGCGAAAGTGCTGCGATGGTGAATGCGATAATCTTTTTCATGATCGTGTCCTCCTTACCATGTGATTGTGATTTCGCTGTCTTCCAGCTCGGGAATTCCGCCGGTCGGGCTCTCAATGAGGAAACTGAGGGCGTTCTCAGTTTCGAGCCATTCTGCCTGAGGAGCAGTGTAGCGTGTTTTTGTCATAACAAAATATGTTTGGTTTTATTGTTTTTTACAGTGTGACTCCGCTTTTGAAAATGGCTATTTCGCGATAGCCGCTGGCTTCTGCGCGCACGGGCTCTCCGCTGGCGGCGGCAAGCACCGCATCGATGAAACGGGGAGCCACTTCCTCCATCGGGGAGTCCTGTGCAAGCACTCCGGCATTGAAATCTATCCAGCCGGGTTTGTTCTCAAACAGGGGGGTGTTGGTGCTTATCTTCATTGTGGGTACGAAGCTGCCGAAAGGGGTGCCGCGGCCAGTGGTGAAGAGCACTATCTGGCATCCTGCGGCACCGAGGGCCGTGCTGGCCACGAGGTCGTTGCCGGGGGCGCTCAGCAGGTTCAGACCATTGACGCTCAGGCGCTCTCCGTATTTCAGCACGCCGCGCACAATGCTCTTGCCGCACTTCTGCGTGCAGCCGAGGCTCTTTTCTTCCAGGGTGCTGATACCGCCCGCCTTGTTGCCGGGGGAGGGGTTCTCATACACCGGCATGCCCTGAGCGATGAAGTACTCTTTGAAGTCGTTGATGAGGTTCACCGTCTTGTCGAAAGTGGCCCTGTCCTGGCAGCGGTTCATAAGTATGGTCTCTGCGCCGAACATTTCGGGCACCTCAGTGAGCACCGTAGTGCCGCCCCGGGCCACGAGCCAGTCGGAGAACACTCCCAGCAGGGGATTGGCGGTGATGCCGCTCAGACCGTCGGAACCGCCGCATTTCAGGCCGACGCGCAGCTCGCTCACGGGCACCTCGGTGCGGACGTCCTTGCTCACTGTGGCGTAGATCTCACGCAGCTGCTGCAGCCCGTACTCGATTTCGTCGCCGACTTTTTGCGTGGCGAACATGCGCACCCGGGATTCATCCACCGGGCCCACAAGCTCGCGGAAGGCGTCCAGCTGGTTGTTTTCGCAGCCCAGGCTCACCACCAGCACGCCTCCGGCGTTGGGGTGGTGCACCATGTCGGCGAGGATGGTACGGGTGTTCTCATGGTCGGTGCCCAGCTGCGAGCAGCCGTAGTTGTGCGGGAACGCGATTATGGCGTCGACGGAAGATTCTTCGCTGCAATCAGATTCTTCGCTGCGCTCAGAATGACAGATCTCCGCGTTGAAGCGGTCGGCGAGCTGCTGGCAGATGCCGTTCACGCAGCCGACAGTGGGGATGATCCATATCTGGTTACGGATACCTACCTGACCGTCAGAACGCCGGAAACCGAGGAATGTGCGGTCAGATTCTTCGCTGCTTTCAGATTCTTCGCTGCGCTCAGAATGACAGAACAGCGGCTCGTACTTATATTCAAGCAGGCCTTCCAGGTTGGTCTTGATGCAGGAATGGTCGATCAGCGTGCCGGAGGCGGCATCCCGGGCCACGTGCCCGACAGGGTAGCCGTACTTAATCACGTTATCCCCGGCCTTCAGGCCCTTCAGCAACACCTTGTGCCCACGTGGCACCGATTCCTGCAGCACCACTCCTTCCACTACCTCTCCAGCCGCCAGGTCCTGCAGCGCCACCGCTACATTATCATCTTTATTGATCTTTATGTACTTCATCAGAAATTAAAGTAATTCTTGGCGTTGTTGTAGCTGATGTCTTCCACCATCTTGCCGATGAAATCAAGTTCGCTGGCAGGGAGCTTGCCCTCTTCGATATCGCGCCCGAGCAGGTCGCACAAAATGCGGCGGAAATACTCGTGGCGGGGATAGGAAATGAATGAACGGCTGTCCGTGAGCATGCCCACGAAACGGCTCAGCAAGCCGAGCACACTCAGCGCGTTCATCTGCTTACGCATGCCGTCCTCCTGGTCCAGGAACCACCAACCGCTGCCGAACTGCATCTTGCCGGGCACCGTGCCGTCGTTGAAAGTGTAAGCCATAGTCATCATCACCTCGTTATCCTTGGGATTGAGGCAATAAA
The DNA here is from genome assembly GCA_017617715.1 of Bacteroidales bacterium. Lineage (GTDB taxonomy): Bacteria > Bacteroidota > Bacteroidia > Bacteroidales > UBA932 > Cryptobacteroides. The sequence goes on from JAFZVQ010000027.1 coordinate 12,324, forward strand.
GGATAGTCTTCGCCAGCTTGTCGCATGACGCCAGCCTGTCGAAGAACCTATGTCCGGCTGCCGCCGTGGGCAGGTCGTGAATGGCATCGTAGCCCGTGTCGGGACCCACGAGACCGAACATCTTGCTGTTGTTGTTGCGGATGGCACCGATATGGAACTGCTGCGCCCAGCCGGCCTCTGCGTCCATGACGGCCTGGTCGAAGAGGAACGCGCTGCGGAACTTCTCCAGCTCGCGCGGCCCCGGCGCTATGCCCATGAGCACCTTCTTGAAGATGAGCTCAATTTCAAGCTCCTTGTAATCAGCTGCATAGAAAGTCTCGAGGCCGTGGTCGGAGAGTTTGCAGCCGTTGGCCGCGAAATAATCATGCCTTATCTTCAGCGCCTCCTGCAGGTCGGCGTAGGAATCTATCTCTTTGCCTGCGGCCTCTCCAAGCACCTTCAAATACTCTTTATAAGGGACGGGATTCTCAATCGCCATAGCCTTGTCGGGCCTCCATGCAGGGATGACGCGCGTGCCGAAAGGCTTTTCGGCAATCATCTTGTGCCAGCGCAGGTCGTCGGCCGGGTCGTCGGTGGTGCAGACCACCTCCACCCCGAATTTGCGTATCAGCGCCTGGCCGCGGAATTCCGGAGTCGCCAGCTTGGCATTGCATTCTTCGAAGATTTCGCGGGCGGTGGCAGGGGAGAGGAGCTTGTCTATGCCGAAAACGCGACTCAGCTCCAGGTGGGTCCAGTGGTAGAGAGGGTTGCGCATCGTGAAGGGCACAGTTTCGGCCCATTTCTCGAAGGTTTCCCACGCGCTGTGCTTGCCGCCGGTGAGATAATCCTCGCTCACTCCGTTCGCACGCATGGCGCGCCATTTATAATGGTCGCCGTAGTGGCCGTCCACCAGCCAGAGCTGGGTGATGTCGCGGAACTGTATGTTCTCCGCTATTTGCTGCGGCACGAGGTGGCAGTGGTAGTCGATGATGGGCATGCCCTCGGCATGTTCGTGGTAAAGCTTGCGGGCGGTTTCCGTCTGCAGCATGAAGTCTTTGTGGATAAAGCTCATATATTGTGTTATTTAGATTCTTCGCTACGCTCAGAATGACAAATGGATTCTGGTAATTGGGAGGGAGTCGGGCGGTCAGGCCCGGCTCCCCATGGATTATTTTGCTATAAACAGCACTTCGTAGATGAAAGGAGAGTTGGATCCGGACGGTTTGACGATCTGGATGTCCTGGGCCTCACCGCTTTCGTTGGTGATATCCCATTCATAGACTTCGGCACCCATTCCTGCCTTGTCCAGGTCGAAACAGACCAGGTCTACGTCGGCGCCGATGGCGTTGCCGCCAATCTTCACTCCCAGCTTGCAGTTGCCGTTATCGGCGACCGACTTGCCCACGGATGCAGTGACCTTGAGCTTGCCTGCTTTGGCGGTGTGGATGAACATGTATGCCGCTCCTCCGCCGTAAGTGATGGGCTGATATGTGACTCCGTCGGCAGTGCACGTCTTGGGAGAGTGCTTGATAGCCTTGCCGTTGGGCGAGAAGTACAACTGGCCCTCAGCGAATGCAGTGGCAACCTCAACCGCGCCGGCATCGTAGTGATAAACCTGCGAGTCTGAGACGCTGACAGCGCTGACGTACTCTTCGGTAAAGTTCCACTTGTACTCAACTCCTTGAGGAGCAGCCTCGGTGTAGACAAAGTCAACCTTGTAGATGAAAGGTGAGTTGGATCCGGAAGGCTTGACAATCTGGATGTCCTGGGCGGCACCGCTTTCGTTGGTGATGTCCCATTCATAGACTTCGGCACCCATGCCCGCCTTTTCCAGGTCGAAACAGACCAAGTCCACGTCGGCTCCTATGGTGTTGCCGCCGATCTTGACGCCCAGCTTGCAGTTGCCATTATCGGCGACCGACTTGCCCACGGAGGCCGTTACCCTGAGTTTGCCTGCCTTGGATGTGTGGATGAACATGTATGCCGCTCCTCCACCATAGGTGATGGGCTGATAAGTGACGCCGTCTGCGTTGCACAGTTTCGGCGAATGCTTGACAGCCTTGCCGTTAGGCGAGAAGTACAACTGGTCTTCTGCGTATGTGGTGACGGCTTCCACCGCACCGGCATCATAGTGATAGACCTGTTTGTCGGAGACGCTGATGGCGCTCACGTACTCAGCGGTGAAATCCCATGTGAGATGCTTCTCCACAGCCTCTTCTCCCGAGCCCTGGGGCTGGATGGCGATGGAAGCGTTGCCGAGTTGTGACTTCACGTAGTAGATGTCGTCCTGTGCGGGGAAAGCCTGGATGGTGAAGTTGTAGAGGCCTGCCTCAAGGGCGGCTATGGTCTCGGCCGGTACTGTGTACGACAGCGCGCCTTCCGTCAGTTCCACGGGACGTTTGTTGAACTTAAGTTCATAGGACGCTGCATTTGCCACTGCTTCCCAGGACACGTTGACCTCAGTCGCTTCGCCCTCTTTGACGGTGACAGGCTCGACAGTCAGCTTCGGGGTCGCGAGAACACTGTTGCCACCCTTGGCGTCTTTGCTCCAGGCAAGTTTCTTCACGCTGACGGGACCGTTTGCATAGATGTACACAATGCCATCGCCGCTCACCCGGGGGACAAGAATCTTCTGCACACCGACCGACGATACCGCGGCGCTGCCTTGAATGGCAAAGCCTTCGTTATCGGCAAGGGCCACCACGACACTTCCGCCCGTCTTGCCGGGGTCGGCAAGAAGAATGTCCACGGAACCGGGGCCGTTCACCAGGAAGGATATATAACCTTCCGTGGGTATTCCCTTAGTGGAAAGCGGGGAAGCGGAAAGGAAGTTGATACCGTCGTCGGCATTGAGAGGCGTCGCCTCGGAACCGACGAGCAGGAGCCCGTCGCGGACGCGGCTGTTCTTGACCTCTCCGGCAAAGAGACTTGCATCCTGAAGATTCCATGTATGGGCACCCTCGATCACGTTCTGGGTAAGGTCCTCCGGCTTCTCTACGTAGGAAATCCACCACTTGGAAGCACCCACTTTCTTGTCTATGAGCTCATCGTTGGCGAGCTGGAAGAAGTTGCCCTTGGAATTGTAGCAAGGATCGGCGTTCAGTACCGTGCAACCCGCATTCTGGGCGGAAACCCTCTTGAAGAAGTCCTTGCCCTGGGCGAATACGTAGTTGCCGGATGCCGAAATGGCAGGATCGGCAGTCTTGGAATTGTCCTGGACAAGCTGGGCGTAATCGACCACGGTCGGATCGGTCTTGCCGCCGTCTTCATAAAGGAACAGATTGTCTTTCAGGACGAGTTCGGTGGGAACGTAGAACGAGAAAATACCGCGGTTGTTGGTGTCGTTGATAGTGCAGATGTTCTTCACCGTGTTGTTGGTGAATTCCACCTTCCCGATCTTGTTGGCATCGAGCTGGTCGATGCGGAACAAGGTGCGGATGCCGTCCCAGATAGTGTTGTTCCTGAAAACTACGTTGCCGACCTGTCCGTTCTTGCGGATGTCGAAAGCATCACCGCCGCTGGCCAGAATGTCGTGGATGTCGCAGGAGTCAAACAGGATATCGCCAACCTTGATGGCTGCGTCGGCTTTATCACCTTCGTAGAACAAGCCGGCTTTGTAATTGGTGATTTCGCAATTCACGACTTCAATGCTTGTAATCTCGACAGCTGTTGCCGTGCTGCGTTCGACTAGGCGGGATTTGTCTGCGTTGCCGTTGAACGAAATACCCTCGAAGCGGAGGCTGCTGCCAGCGGCAATCCCGTCCACCAGGAAGCGGGCGATCACTACAGGCTTGGAGCCGTCGGCGCCGATTTCTCCAGTGAGGGTTACGCTTGCAGCAGGCTTGACGTCGCTGACGTTGTAGGGACTGCCGGACAGCTTGAGGTAGATGTTGCCGCCGGCCTGGAGGGCGGTGGCAAGTTCGGCTTCACTGGCAATCACGTTGGCCGTCCCCTTGTCTGCCATGGTCCAGACATCAAGCGCGCCGCGGGAAGCGCTGAGGTAGTAGAGAACCAGTTGATATTCGGTGGAAGGCTCCAGACCGCCCACGGTGACTGCTGCAGCCACCTGGTCGGACTCGCTTATTTCCATCTTCACCTCCTTGCCTCCCTTGACGGGGGTGCAGGTGACGTGGGTGACATCATCATAGTCGGACAGGTCCGTGGCCCATTTGATGGAGATGGAGTTTTCGGTGCGGGCGGTCACTTCGGGGAAGAGGTTGTCTTTCACTGCGAAGGTCTTGACGGAACCGTCATAGACGGCCCAATGGGAGTCTTCGCGGCCCTCTGCCTGGGCGCAAACCTTGAACCAGTACTTGCTGTCGGCAGGGAAGGTGAGGGTGTATGGCACTTCGTCAGCATCGATTTTCCCTTCAAAGGCCACGTCCGTCATTTCTTCGTTCTTGTAGACCAGGAGGTTGAATGATTCTGCGTCCCTGTTGACATCCCATGAGAATGTCACCTGGTCGCCGGTGGCGCTGTTGACGCGCGCCGAGAGATTCTGAGGCTCAAGGCAGCGGGCGAGATTCAATTCCGTGACCTCGTTGAATTCCTTCTGGACGCAACTTGCCGCGCCGAAGGCCAGTAAGGCAAGGAATACAGATTTAGTTATTATGCTGTGTTTCATAAGGCATCGCTGTTAATAGCCATAGTCGTTTTTGAGAGCGCCCTGGCTGTTGGTGATGGAATCATTGAAGATTGGCCAGTACATATGCTGGATGGGATCGCCGGTATACAGGCCATGCTCCACGAGGTCGTCGTAGAGGCCGGTATCGGTGCCGGTGTCGCTGACAACTTTGGTGATATACCCCGTCTTCTTTTCCCAGACGCCCTTCGGCTTTGTGGTTTCGCCGGTAAATCCCCAGATCGTGAGTTCGTCGCCGTCAGCCTGATAATAAACGTCTCCATCGAGTCCGTTGATTCCGGCAAAGCGCCCGCTCAGGGAGCGTAGCTCTTTCATCTCGGCAATGGTCTCGTCCATCTTGACCTTCAGCAGGTTCCAGCGGATAAGGTCGAATTTGCGGGTCATCTCGCCGCAGAATTCCAAGGCCCTTTCATCAACTATGGCGTTGAACATGGCTTCTTTGGAACTGATGGCGTTGACATAATCTTCAGCCATTTGCACGTTGCCCTTGAAAGCACGGCTGCGGACTTTCAGCAGATAGCCTTTGGCTTCGTCAAGGGCGTCGAGTTCATTTGCCATCTCGGCTGCCATGAGCAGGATGTCGGCGTAACGGAGCACTACAGGTTTGACACCGTCGTCATTGCCGCCGGTGTAGGGTTTCTTCGTCATCCATTCGAAGCGGTATTTTCCGAAATACCACCTTTGGATGCCGGGGAGATCCTTTTCGTTCTTTTCGTTCCAGCGCCAGTTGACGCAAGTTATGTCACGGCGTACATCCTTGGGGTCGTACCGGAACCACATGGTCGGGACGGGACCGGCATCACCGCCGCGTTTGACAGTTGCGCCGCCTCCATATTTGGAGCCCTCGGAACGGACGGCAAAGGTCCAGTTCCAGCGTCCGCGACCGTCGGAGAACGGTATGACATAAAGGGTTTCATATCCGGGACCGGCCTTGAGGTTGTCCAGGTCGCTTTGCTTTTTCCACATGGCCTCATAGTCTTCCAAAGAGGCTTTTCCGGACCCGATGGCGTCGCGAAGATAGTCGAGAGCCTTGGGATACAGGACACTCTTCTGGAGCTCGGGATCGGATGAAAGACGTACGGTCCCGAGGTCTCCGGTGCCCACCATGTCGTCATCGGGGCGGATGGCATAGCCGGAAGCCATGAGGGCTATCCTGGCGTACAGGCCCTGGGCGAACATCTTGTTCACGCGGTCGGTACGGGATGTCCTCTGGTCGGTGCCGGGCCAGGGCAGGTTGGGAATAGCCAGCTCAAGATCTGAAAGGAGCTGCTTGAAGATGATGTCGCGGCTGTCCTTGGCCTTGTAGATTGTGCTGCTGCTGGTCGGCTCAAAACGTGCGGGAACGTCTCCCCATGCACGTACCAGGTCGTAGTAGACCATGGCCCTCATGGTAAGAGCTTCGGAGAGCAGGTAATTCATGTCCGCATTCTCTTCAGGCTTGCCGTATGTCCTGATGCCGGAGATGCAGAGATTAAGCCGCTCGATTGATTCGTACATCTTAGCGAACGGACCGTTGCCTACGTTGAGCTGTCCGTTGTTGGGGCGCATGCTGTAGCCTGCTATCTGGTATTTTTCGTCGGTCGGCTTGTATGTGTTGTACCACTCAATATCGCTGTTGAGACCAATCCAGCTGAGATAACGTCCCCGGTATGAGTTGGTCTCGCCAAGCGACTGAAGTGCGGAGAAGTACTGCCCTTCGGCAAAATCATAGTTGGAGAAGATCGTTTCCGCATTGAAGGCGGAGGGGGATGACGAATCCAGGAATTTCTCGCAAGAGACCGCGCATAGTGCAATCATCGCGGCGGAAAGTAAACATATTATCTGTTTCATATGCACGTCGTGTTAAAATGAGAGATTGATACCTGCCACGAAGCCTATGCTCTTGGGGTATGCAGAATAATCCACACCCGGAGTGAGAGGCGTGGCGCGTCTGGTGTCCACTTCCGGATCATAGCCTGAATAATTGGTCAGGCAGAAAAGATTGGTGCCTGTGGCGTAGATCCTTGCCCTGCGGACATGTACTTTTTCAGTGAGCTTCTCAGGCAGCGTGTAGCCAAGGGTGAGGGTCTGCAGGCGCAGGAAAGAAGCGTCCTCGACCGCCCAGTCGCTGAAAACCGCCTTGGGTATCGCGGGATTCCACATGGTCTTGCCGGCGTTCATTGCCTTGAGCGTCTCGGGATCATTGACGAGTTCGCCGGTGGTCCAGTCTATGTTGCACCAGCGCTTGTCCACATCCATCATATTGACCAGATTACGGTTGAAGAACTTTCTGGAAGAGGTGAACTCTATCTTGTTGGCGTTGTAGACCTCGTTGCCTATCATGAAGTTGAAGTTGGCGCTGAAGTCAAAGCCTTTCCAGAATGCGCTCAGCGAGAAACCGCCGGTGAAATCAGGAGCTGCGTTGCCGATGACGGTGCGGTCTGCCACAGTGACTTTTCCGTCAGTGGTGTAGCCGGTAATCTTTCCGTTCTCGTCATAGACCGGCACGTTCGCAAGTTCTTTGTACTTCGGCGCGCCGGGACGCATGTAATCTCCCAATAATTCGGAGCAGTCCACGACACCTTCATTCAGTACCCATTTGGAACCGTTCCAGGTGAAATCGTCCACGGTGTACATCCCGTCTGAAATGTAACCATACATGTTGCCAAGAGGCTGGCCCACCTGCACGATGTAGTCGTCGCCTATCTCGGAAGAGGCCCAGTAGGACTGTGCGGTGATGCTTTCAAGGCCGCCCAGGTCGGTCACGACGTTCTTGTTGTAGGCTATGTTGCCGCTGATGTTCAGGGAGAAGTCCTTCTTGGACACGATAGGAGCATTGAGCGTAAGCTCTATACCGCGGTTGCGGGTGGAGCCTACGTTCTGGTACTGGTGGTCATATCCGGAGCCGGGAATGGGGAACTTTATCAAAAGGTCCTTGGTGTCGTTCTGGTAGACTTCGATGCTTCCGTTGAGCCTGGATTGCCACAGGCTGAAGTCGAGGCCGATGTTGTGGGTGTAGGTGGTCTCCCAGGTCAGGTTGCTGTTGCTCATGACGTTGATCGTCTTGTGCTCGAGTTCGTCGTAGTGGGGAGTGCCGAAGTAGTTGTTGGTCATCGACAGCCAGGATGTGACGGAGGAGTAGTAGAGGGTGAGCAGCTGGCCGGACGGGATGTTGTTGTTGCCGGCGGTACCGAAACTGTAGCGGAGCTTGAGCTGGTCCAGCCATTCGCGGGAGTTGTCCATCCAGGGCTCGTTGGAAATGGTCCAGGATGCGGCGGCGGAAGGGAAGAAGCCCCAGCGCTTGCCGCGTGCGAACTTGGAGCTGCCGTCGGTACGGAGCGTGGCTCCGAGGGAATAACGGTGCTTGTAGTCATAGTTCACACGGCCGAAGAAGGACAGCAGTTTATCATCGGGATTGATGTAATTGTTGGTGCTGCCCCATGGTGCGGAAGACATGAAGTCCCATGCCATTTCGGCATCGTAGAACAAAGCGAATCCCTTTGCTGTGGAAGAAACGGTATTGCTCTTGGTGATGGTCATTTCTTCGCCGAGGATGGCGTTCAGGGAATGGTCTTCTCCAAGTACCTTGCCGAAATCGTAGCTCAGGGTGTTGGTGTTGCGATAACGGGTGCGGAAAGCATCTTTGTGCTGGGTCTGGGGATATCCCTGGTAATCAGCATCGTTGGCAACGGCGTATGTGGTGATGCCGTAGAAGCGGTCATCGCTCTGCCTGTAGTCTTCAAGGCCTCCTTCCACCTTAAGGCGGAGGTTGTCGATAATCTCCCAGTTGAAAGCGGCATTTGCGTTCCAGGTGGTCCTGATGCGCTTGGAGTCGTTGTCGGAGATGGAACGGAGGGGCGGAGCGTTGTCGCCGTAATTCTGCTCTTCATCTGCGTCCTGCAGGGAAGCGACCACGGGAATCGGGGCATATGAGACGGCATGTTTGAGACGACCGTTTCCGGAGTTGGTGCCGGAGTCGTTGATGCTGTTGGCTCCGGACCCGCGTACGTTCACTTTCGAATACCTGACGTTGGCGTCGATGCTGGTAGTCCTGCCGGTCTTGAAGTGGCCTTTAAAGTTGAGGTTGTCACGGCTGTAGTTGGAACCCGCCATGATGGCCTGGTCGCCCATGTGGGCGTAGCCGACCGTCCAGTTGTAGCCTTCGCCGCTGCCGGACACCGATGCGTCTGCACTGAAAGTCGACCCGGTGTTTCCGAACACGGCGTCTATCCAGTCGTTCGTAGGGATGCCTTTGTAAAGGTCGATGTCGGAGAACGAGCCGAAATAGGGAACATAGTGTGAACTCAGTTCTTTGGAGATGGAAGCGAGCTCATACTGGAATTTTACGAAATTTTCCGCATCCATAGTCTGGATGGCGTCTGCATTGGCCATCTTCTTGAGTCCGTAATAGGAATTGACTTTCACGGAAACCTTCTGGCCCTTTTCGGCACTCTTGGTGGTCACTATCACGACACCGTTCGCGCCCCGGCTACCGTAGATAGCGGTCGAGAAAGCATCCTTGAGCACGTCTATGCTCTGGATTTCGGATGAAGGGATGTCGTTGATGGACTCAACCGGGAAGCCGTCCACGATGTAGAGGGGGCTGTTGTCCTGGGTGATGGAGCTGCCGCCGCGGACGCGGATCTTGATGTCGGCGTCGGGGTCGCCTTCGGTGGTGACCACGGACACGCCGGCCATCTTGCCGGTAAGTGCCTGGCTGACGGTGGTGACGGGCTGCTCGGTGAGCTTGTCGGAGGTGACGGAAGACACGGAGCCGAGGAGGTCGCGGCGCTTGACCGTCTGGTAACCCACGACAACCACTTCGTCAAGTACTGTTGCGTTCGTTGCGAGCACTGCGTCGATGGTGGAGCGTCCGTTGATGGGGACGACCTGGTCGGCGAGTCCGATGAACGAGAACACCAGATTCACGGCATCTGCGGGGACCGTGAGCTCGTAGTCGCCGTCGAGGCCGGTGACGGTGCCGATGGATGTGCCTTCCACGAAGACACCGGCGCCGATCAGCGGCTCACCGCTCCCGTCCGTCACGACACCTTTCACGGTGGTCTGTGCGGACAGCGACCAAGCTGCTCCCAGGCAGAGTGCCATAAGAATCAATTTCTTTGCTAAACTGTTCATTTGGAGTTGATTGGATTTGGTTAGTAATATGTTATATTATTGTGTAAGTTCCTTTTCCATTGCCTCCCGACACAATATGGCGGACAAGGTAATGCAGGTACATTTCAATATTAGTGTAGCGTTTGTGCATGTCCAGGCTTTTGGCTGAAGCGTCGGAGGGGTTGAATTTGGCAAGGCCGAACTGGTCTTCGAACCAGTCGGGCATACCGTCGGCATCGGAGTCGTTGGAGGCTTCTCCCTTGTATTCGGGCCATCCGCCGGCGTCGGTCTGGGAGTCTATAAGTCCGCCCGAGGAGCCGTTGCTGCCTTTGCAGCTGTATGTGCCGTTACGGGTTTCGGCGGTCACGCGCTCGTCGACCGTGTCCCGATTGCCGGACGCCCCGACGGCCCCGGCACAGCCGAGCACGGCGTCGAATGCGTCGCCGGCGCCCAGGAGGGTCATATAAGCGGTTTCGGGTGCGTATGTAAAGGGCGTTTCGGACCTTATCGTGGCTATGGTGCCGGATGACGCCGTGGTGCCCTTCCAGTTGTCGTAGCTCATTGAAGCATTGCCTTCCATGAAGTTGCCGGTCATGTAGAAGTGGCCGGGAACGATAGGCCCGGTACCGAGTGCGCTGCAGTTGCTGCAGGAAGTGGTGGGGTCGATGAACCAAATCTTCTTTGAGCTGGTCGCGGGGCCGGGTTTGTAGTAATTGCAGATGAGGTTGTACTGCTTGAACAGGCCCTGGTTATTTGCGCTCTCGCCGCCGTAGCAGGTGTTGCTGCCCCAGTTGTAGACCACGTTGTTCACAAGGCTCACGGGCCCTTTCTGGGTGGAGACGTAGTCGTGGTCGATACGGGGGTTGCGGCTGTCGTGGTGCGCGAGCAGGTTGTGGAGGTAGGTGGCGTTGGTGCCGCCCCAGATGCCGCCGTAGCCGTGTGAGCCTTTGCCGTGGATTGAATTCCGCAGGCTCTCCGAGATGATGCACCACTGGAGCGTGAAGTTGTCCATGCCGTAGAATGACGCGCACTCGTCGGTGCTCCAGCTGAGGGAACAGTGGTCGATGATGATGTCCTTGAACTGGCCGTTTTCGTGGGACATTATGTTCATGGCGTCGTCTTCCGTTTGCTTCTCGTCGCCCATGCGGCAGCGGATGTGGCGGATCACGACGTTGCTGGCGTTGATGGCCACGCGGTAGTTCTTCAGGCAGATGCCGTCGCCCGGGGCGGTCTGGCCGGCGATGGTGACGTCGTTCCTGTTGATGTTCAGGGTGCTCTTGAGCTCGATGATGCCGGCAACGTCGAAGACTATTATGCGCGGGTAGTTCTGCGTCACGGCCCAGCGGAGCGTGCCTTCCTTGGTGGTGTCTTCCAGGGAGTTGACGTGGAGTATCTTGCCTCCGCGGCCTCCCGTGGCCCACATTCCGCCGCCCTCTGCGCCAGGGAAGGCGCGGGCGCGGCCGTCTTCCTCGCTGGCGGGAATGAGGAATTGTTCATAGACCGTGGGATCGACGGGGGTGTCGGGATCAGGATCGGGGTCCGGGTTTTCCGAACCAAGGGTTGCGGCCTCCACGAAGGCGGACCATGCGGAGCTGCCGGCGGCATTGACGCTGCGGGCGCTGAACCTGTATGCCGTCCCGGGAGTGAGCTCGGTAATCAGGGCGTTCCGTGCCGTGGACGTGCCTGTGGTCACTTCCGTCGCTCCCTGCAGCAGGCGCCAGTCGTAGGAGGTGGCGCCTTCGGTGGGTGTCCACTGGAAGGCCAGCGAGGTCTCGGTGGCGGAGTGGAGCTTTATGCCTTCAGGCACTCCGGGAACGGTCGGGGTGTCGTTGCCGTTGTCTTTCTCCCCGCAGGTCGCGGCCAGGAAGACCAGGGATAAAAGTATGAACAGATACTTCTTCATAACTTTTCGTATTCGATAGATGCGCGGATAAGGGGGCCTATGCCCTTGGGGTCATTGGCCCGCACGCGCTCGTGTATGTAATAATCATAGTCGCCGCTGCGATTGTCCTTGCCTCCGAGACCGGCCACTTCGCAGCACTGCACCATGTCCACGAGGCCGTCCGGTCCGCGTGTGACGAAGGTTTCGATCACTTTTTCATATAGCTGCCCGGCGTATTGGGCGTCAGGGAAAATGCCAAGGTTCACCGCTTTGGAGAAGGAGTAGGAGAACATGGCGTTGCAGGTGGCTTCCAGGTAATTGCCTTCGCGGCCGGGGCAGTCGAGCACCTGGTACCAGAGGCCGGTGGCCGGATCGGCATTATTCTTAAGGGCTTCGAAGACGTCCAGGAGTATATGCTCCAGGGAGTCTTTTCCGGTTTCGACGGAGGTCTCGCGGCCCATCACGTCTATCACGTCCACCAGGGCCATGCAGTACCAGCCCAGGGCGCGGCCCCATGCATGGGCCGACTGGCCGGTGGATGGATTACACCAGAACATCTCGTGCGAGGAGTCCCAGGCGTGGCGGAGCAGCCCGGTGGCCGGGTCGTAGCAGTGTTCGTAGATCAGGCTGAACTGGTGCACGATGTCGGCGTAATTTGCCGCCCTGAGGCTGTCCGGCACGAATTCCAGGGTGTAGCGGGCATAGAAGGGCTGGGCCATGAAAAGGCCGTCCAGCCACATCTGGCCGGGATAGATCTTCTTGTGCCAGAAACCGCCCTCGGGTGTGCGGGGCTGATTCTGGAGCTGACGGTACAGATTGTCCATGGCCTTGCGGTATTTCTCCGCAGGGCAGTATTCGCAAAGGTCGAAAAGGGTGAAGCCGGGGCAGATGTGGTCCAGGGAGTAATTGGATTCCTTGTATTTGCCGCCTATGGCGCCCGTGGAATCGATTATTGCATCGTACCAGACGTTGACGTAGCCCACGAGGGATTCCCGGTCAGGCCGGGAATGACGGGCGACGTCCAGCAGGGCCTGGAGTTCGAGGCCGGTGGTGTAGTTCCATTTGAGCTTGCCCTGCTGCCCGTCGATGAAGGACGCTTCGGGGCAGCGGGCCATCTCGGAACGCGCCACGTCCAGATACAACGGAGCCCCGGCCGTGCATGAGGCCAAGGCTAAGGCGCAGAATATGAGGTGCATGAGCTTCATCTGTTGTCGTAGGGGTCCCACACTATGCCGTCTTCTTTCTGGTACATCACCTTCTCGAAGGTGAATTCCGCCGCTTTCCGGGCGTTCAGCTTTTTCGCCCATTTGACTCTCGGACCCCTGGCTCCCGGGCCGTAGCTGTCGTATTCGGCATACCAGGAATTCTTCTTTGTGTCGGGCTTGCCCTCCTTCTCCCAGTCGTGCCAGCCTTCCGGGACTATGTGGGCCCCCAGGTCGCAGTGGATGAACACCGTCCTGGCGTAGGCTCCCCAGGGCCGCCCCAGATAGACTTTGTCGATGCCGGGCGCTGCAGTGAGCCGGCAATCCTTGAACACGTAGCCGTATTTCTGGCCCTTGAGGGTGGAGGCTGCGGTCACGTAGCTGTTCTTCTTGGAGTGGATGGTGCAGTTTTCAAAGAATGCTATGCTGGGGCCGAAGATGAAATCGGTAGTGCCTTCTATGTAGCAGTCCAGGAAATAGTTGCGCTTGATGCCGCCGTCCTTGCCGAAGCGGCCGTAGGTGTAGAGGGTGTCCTGGTTGCCTATGAAGCGGCAGCCCTTGAAGAAGAGGAAGTCGCCGTCGGTGAACACCGCCACGGCCTGTGCTATCTCCTTTCCCTCGCCGGCGGAGTTCTCAAAGGTGAGGTTCTCAAAACTTATGTAGCTGGCGTGGATGTAGATGGTGGCGCTGCCGGAAGTGCCAACGGGGAAGTCGCGGCCGGGCCATTGCTGCCTGGCGTATTTGTCGAAGGTGATCACGGTGCTTTCCGCATCCTCGCCGATGATATGGAGACGGAATTTGGAGTGGGGTATGCTCACGCACTCCTTATAGACGCCCTTGCGGATGAAGATGGTGGTGATTTCCTTGTGGCTGTAGTCGGGGCAGGCGTTGATGGCTTCCTGCACGGTCTTGTAGTCGCCCTGTCCGTCGGCGGAGACTATTATGTCGTATGGGGCGGCGAAGGAGCTGCACAGCATCCAGATGGCGGCCATGGCCGCGGGGAAGAGACGTTTCATAGGCTTTTGCCGTTGACGGTGACGTTTTCGAATGTGACGTTTTCGGCGTAGTTGATTTCGGCTTTCTTCCTGGACGTGAAGCGGCAGTCGGTGAAATCAATGTTGCTGACGGGCAGTTCCGGCAGGCCGTTGATGAAGATGGCCTGCTTTGAGCCGGCGCAAGTGATGCCGCTGAAATGGCAGTCGCGGAATTCGGGGGTGGTCTCATCCACCGGCACCAGGTCCGCATTGCCGTCCCTGGACAGTTCGGTGGCGGCCACGCCGGCGTAGTAGAGATTGAAGATGACGCCGTAGGTGACGATGTCCTTCATCAGAATGTCGCGGCACCAGATATTCCGCACCAGGCCGCCGCGCCCGCGGGTGCTCTTGAAGCGCAGGCCCACGTCGGTGCCGATGAAGCGGCAGTTGCTTACGAGTATGTTCTCCACGCCTCCGGACATCTCGCTGCCCACCACGAAGCCGCCGTGGCCGTGGTAGACCGTGCAGTCGGTGATGATGAGGTTGGAGCATTTGCGGGCGTGCCTGCGGCCGTCGGCGTCCTTGCCGGACTTGATGCAGATGGCGTCGTCGCCGACGTCGAAGGTGGAGCCGGTCAGGATGACGTTGGTGCAGGCGTCGATGTCGATGCCGTCGCCGTTGGCGGAGTAGTGCGGATTGCGCACGTTGATGCCGCGTATGGTGAGGTCTTCGCACCACAGGGGGTGGATGTTCCAGCAGGGGGAGTTCTGGAAGGTGCAGCCTTCAAGCAGCACCCGCTTGCAGCTGCGCAGCGACACCATGACGGGACGCAGGAACGACTTTATCTCATTTTCGTCCAGCGACGGGTCCGGCAGGTTGAGCGAGCCGGCGCTCATGCGGGCTTTATAATAGCCTTCGTCGGGATACCAGCCTTTGCCGTCTTCGGGGATGTAGCCGCCGCGGGCCTTTATGAGCTTCCACTGGTCGTCGGAGACCTTGCGGCGCTTGATTTCGCGCCAGGCGTCTCCGTTGCCGTCGATAATGCCCTCGCCGGTAATCGCTATGTCGTGGGCGCCGTCGGCGTTGATGGGGGAGAGGCAGCGGCGCACGTCGAGGCCTTCGAAATTAGTGTCGATTATGGGGTAGAGGTCCTGGTCGGGACTGAAGACCAGGATGGCGTCTTTCTCAAGGTGCAGCTCGGTGTTGCTGCCAAGGGTTATGGGGCCGGTCAGCCAGATGCCGGCAGGCACGGTGAGGCGGCCTCCCTTGCTCCCGATTTCGGCGAGGGCTCTGGCGAAAGCCGCGGTGTTGTCGGTCACTCCGTCGGCCACGGCGCCGTAGTCGGCGACGGAAACGCTCCGGCTGGGAATGGAGGGGAGGGAAACCCTCGGCATGTTGAACGGTACATTGTCGTAAACGGCCTCCAGAGCGTCTGCGCTGCCTTCGCAGCAGCAGA
The DNA here is from genome assembly GCA_017617715.1 of Bacteroidales bacterium. GTDB lineage: Bacteria > Bacteroidota > Bacteroidia > Bacteroidales > UBA932 > Cryptobacteroides. The sequence continues at coordinate 27,553 of JAFZVQ010000027.1, forward strand.
GCAATAGGGAAGCGGCGAGAATCAGGACTGTCCGTGGGCTGGTTTTCATTGATTATAATTGTAGTGTTACTGGCGCAAATATACAACAATTTTTGAATTCCGTGCACGGTAACGGAAAAATTTTCGTGCCCGTGCACGGAAATAAATATTTTTATTAACTTTGCCTTTGGAAAACACTGATATGGAGCCAAAGGATAAACCCACAATCAAGGACATCGCACGCATCACCGGCCTGTCGAAAGGCACGGTGGACCGCGTGCTCCACAACCGTGGCGAAGTGTCCCGGAAGAGTTTCGATAAAGTGATGGCTGCAATAGACTCTCTTGGCTACAAGCCCAACGTCTTTGCGTCCCTGCTCGCCAGGGGAGAGAGCCGCAAGATTGCGCTTCTCATTCCCACGCACGACATGGATTCCTTCTGGGATGTCGCCCTGAAAGGCGTCACCAGGGCCGAGGAGCTCGTGGGGCCGCTCGGGCTTGCCATCCGCGTCTATGAATATGAGGCCAACGACATAAAGGCGTTCAGGGAAGTTGTTGAAAGCGTCATTTCCGACTCTCCCGACGGTATTGTGCTCGCTCCTATGTTCGGCGACGAGACCCGCCTTGTCACCGAAAGGCTTGTGAAACTCGGGATTCCCTACGTGTTTTTCGACTCCAAGATTGAGGACGAGGGCTACCTTGCATATTTCGGCCTCCCGGAGTATAAGAGCGGTTATCTCTGCGCCGACCAGCTGACTGGCGGTTTCCCAGTCTCGGAAGTGCTTCTGCTGCGCCTGAAGCGGGATCCGCTGAGGCAGTCCGATCCCACGGTGAAGCGCAGGGCGGGCTTCCTTGCATATATGGAGGAGCATAATCCCCAGTGTGTGGTGCGGAGCGTCTTCATCGACCCCCACGACCCGGCCCGCACGGACCAGGAGCTCAGCGCGTTCTTCTCCACCTTCCCCGGCACCCGGCACGTCGCCATGTTCAATTCCAGGATACACCTGGTGGTGCCGTGGCTTGAGCGGAATCCTGCCGCGGTGCGAAGGATAGTCGGTTTCGACAATCTCGCCCCGAACATGGCGGCCCTCCGCAGGGGCACCGTTTCCGCCCTCATAGCCCAGCACCCCGACGAGCAGGTCTCCAATTCCATTCAGGCGCTTGCGGAATTCATCGTGCTCGGCAAGAAGCCGGCGCGCCGCGACAATTACATGCACATGGACATCCTGACCCGCTACAACGCTGATTATTATTAGTCTTTTACGGAAAAGAACTACCAGACTTTGATGCCGTTCTCGGTCATGAAGGCGACGACGGTGTCGTGGCTGGCGAATTTGGCGGTGCCTCCAAGGAATACCTTGACGGTGAATCCGATTTGCTTGCTGATGGCGTAGAGGTTTTTCAGCGTCTCTAGCACGCAGTACTCGGCAGCTATGCCGCACACCACCACTTCGTCTCCCGGCTCGAAAAGATCCTGATTATCAGGGTCGAAGCCGACGAATGCGCCATACTCCTCACGCTCGGGAAGACGCCCCTTCAAGATGAACTTCATGCGGCTCTCCTCCAGCCCCTCGAACATCTCGTCAGGGATGGAAGCACCGGCAGTATGGTGGACGCAATGCACCGGCCAGGGACCACCGAAATCCTTGAAGGAGCAATGGTTCACCGGATGCCAGTCCAAAGTGAAATACACCAGGTCGAAATCCTTTTTCACACGGTTGATCTCGGGCAGCACCGACGCTGCGCCGGGGACGGTCAGGGAACCGTCGATAAAATCTTTCTGCAGATCGACTGCAAGCAATATAGTCCTCTTAGCCATATACAAAGTATTTCCGGCAAAGATAAAAAATTAAAACAAAATTCGTACATTTGGCCGAATTTCAAGATATGACCACAACACCCTACATCCACGAAGTAAAGTACTACGAATGCGACCGCATGGGCGTCACGCACCACTCCAACTACATACGCTTCATGGAAGAAGCCCGCATCGACTGGATGGACCAGCTTGGTTACGGGTTCGAGCGCATGGAGGCCGAAGGCATCGTGTCCCCCGTAATGACCGTCGAATGCACCTACAAGCGCACCACCACCTTCAAGGACAAGATAGAAATCGAAATCCGCGTCACTTCCATGACGGAACTCAAGATCAGCTTCTCCTACACCATGAAGGTCGCCGGCAAACTGGTATGCAGCGCATCCAGCACGCACTGCTTCCTTGCTGACGGCCGTCCCGTAGTGCTGTCCGAGCGCTTCCCGGAGCTGTATGCCGACATCGTTTCCACCATGTAACTTGCATTATTGCGTTTTTTGCGTACCTTTGCGGCGAGAAAGTCCGATGCGGGCTTTCAAGTGTAACAGGTACCACTCAAAAAACTGCAAATGAACAACAAGTTTTCCGCCACCTTCCTGGTGATGTCCATACTGTTCGTAGTATGCCTCATCACTTCCAACCTCTTCGCTACAAAGGTCATAGATCTCTGGGGTATAACGCTCCCGGGAGCGGTGATCATTTTCCCCGTATCTTACATCCTTAATGACTGCCTCACTGAAGTCTGGGGCTACCGAAAAGCCCGGCTTGTCATCTGGATTGCCTTCGCGATGAATTTCCTGGTCGTGGTTCTGGGGCAATTGGTAGTGTGGCTGCCAGCCGCTTCATTCTGGGACGGAGCGCCCCACTTCGACTATATGTTCAGGATGGCGCCCCGCGTGGCCGGCGCTTCACTTCTTGCATTCATCGCCGGCTCCAATCTCAACGCCTATGTGCTCAGCAGGATGAAAGTTGCCGGCGGAGGCCGTCGCTTCGGCCTGCGCGCAGTTCTTTCCTCCCTTGCCGGAGAGATTCTCGACTCTCTGATTTTCATGCCTATAGCCTTTTGGGGCACCCCCTTCAAGACCCTGCTTCCAATGATGCTCGCACAGGTCACGTTCAAGGTATGCTATGAAATAGTCATCCTTCCCGTCACCAGCCACGTGGTGCGCAAAGTGAAGAAAAGCGAGGGAGTTGATGTGTTCGACAATGGAATATCCTATAACCCTTTTAAACTTGGCGATATATGATTGAATCACGTAAGGACGAGGGGCTGCAGGCCCTTGGCAAGAAAAGCGAATACAAGAGCCACTATGCACCGGAAGTGCTGGAGGCCTTCGACAACAGGCACAGGGACCACGACTACTGGGTGCGTTTCAACTGCCCCGAATTCACCAGCCTGTGCCCGATCACTGGCCAGCCGGACTTCGCTGAAATCCGCATCGGTTACATACCCGACCTGAAAATGGTCGAAAGCAAGAGTCTCAAGCTCTATCTTTTCAGCTTCCGCGACCAGGGCGCCTTCCATGAAGACTGCGTGAACATAATCCTCAAGGACCTCATCAAGCTGATGGACCCCAAATACATAGAAGTCACCGGCTTCTTCAGCCCCAGGGGCGGCATCAGCATACATCCATACACCAACTACGGCCGTCCCGGCACACGCTACGAAGAGCTTGCCCTGCGTCGTCTTGAAACCCACGAATAGTATGAAAACCATGCAGATACCCCTTCTCCGCAGCCTTGAAGAGAAGGATCTCGACACCGCCCTTGAGACCGAGGGCGCAAGGTTTATCGTCAGCGAAGTAAACTGGCCGTCAGAATACCCCTACGCCCCTCTCTGCGGCGGGCGCATGGCCCGCACCGAGGATGCGCTGGTGGTGGATTTCCACGTCAGCGGGCTCGATCTGCGCGTGGAGAACCTCACCGACAACGGCCGCCAGTGGGAAGACAGCTGCTGCGAGCTTTTCCTGCAGCTGCCCGGCGACCCGGCATATTTCAATTTCGAAATCAACGCAGCCGGCAAGATACTGGTCGCCCGCGGCACCGGCAGGGGAGACCGCGTGCAGCTGCCCGTGGAAGAAGTTGCCCGGATAGTGCGCGTCGCTACGGTTGAAGGCCCCCAGGACCACGAAGGCGGCATCTGGGACTGGAGGGTGCTTGTCATGATTCCGTTCGATCTGCTCGGAATCGATTCCGACGCCCTTCCCGGTAAGCTGCTGGGCAACATCTACAAGTGCGGCGACAAGACCGCCCATCCCCATTTCGTGAGCTGGGCTTCCATCGGCACCCCCGCGCCGGATTTCCACCGGCCGGAGTATTTCGGGGAATTCTTATTCTGAGACAGCTGCCTGCATCTGCGGCACCTTGGACAGTGCGGACCTGAAAAGGGCCCACTGGTTGCGCGTACGCACCAGGTTGTGCTCAGGGTAGCGTATCTTGTAGTAGGTGTCGCCGTTGATGTAGTCGGTAAGGAAACGGACGGCCTGCATGAACGGGAACAGGCAGGCGGCGTACGGCAGATTGTCCCTTTCCACCTTGGTCAGGAAACCGCCTGCGGATTCGAGATAGCCGCCGGCGAAGGCGTTGAAAATGTCCATCCTGAAGTCCACCTTTTCGATTTCCGGGGAATCCTCGGCCACGGTGTTGGCGGCGGTGCGCAGGAAGTCGCCGAAATCCGAGAAGACGAACGAAGGCATGACCGTGTCCAGGTCAATGACACATAGCACGTTGCCGTCTTTGTCGAACAATATGTTGTTGACCTTTGTGTCGCAGTGGCAGATACGTTTTGGCAGCAGGCCCTCGCGGTGGAGGCGCTCCGCCTTGCACATTTCCTCCTCATGCTCCTCGATGCCGCGCACAAGGGCCCTGACCTCCGGAATGGCCATGCGGCCCATGGCGTCGCGGGCCACGGCATCGTGCAGCTGGCGGGCGCGGAGCTCCATGTTATGGAAATCGGGAATGGTTTCGCCCAGGGTGTCTGGCAGGTCGGAGAGGCGCGCCTGGAATTCCCCGAAGGCCAGGCCGGCTATGCGGGAGTGTGCGGGGTCCACGGTCTCGTGGGTATATGAATCCGGAATGAGCACTGAAACTCGCCACGCTTCCCCGTTTTCTTCCCACCATGTCTTGCCTGTCGCAGGGCAGGGAAGGAAGCGCAGCACGCGGCGGTCTATGTCTTTTGCGCCTTCGGCTTCAAGCTGCTTTCGAATGTGCCTGGTCACGCATTCGATATTGTGCTGCAACAGGGCCACATCCTTGAAAATGGATGTATTGATGCGCTGGAGCACATAGTTGTCGGGGCCGTCGGTGGATACGAGGAGGGTGTCGTTGATGAGACCGTTGCCCAGGGGCTTGATGCCGGTGATGTTGCCTTCGATGGCAAAGCGGCGCGCTATTGCGCCCAAAGTTTCAGTGTTATGCATTTTGTCAGAAAATAAAAAAGGGAAAGCTTGATACATCGCACCGCTACAACCTCATACCCTTGCTTCCTTCCGGACCTGGGGGAATTTTGAGGGAGCTGGTCGTGTATGACTTTCCCGTTGCAAATATATGAAAAAATCAGATACTGTCGAAAATCAGAGGCAGAATATCATCGACTTTTTCAAATTTCCATATTCTTTTGGCTCCGACCATCAGCACGGAGATGGGTTTTCCGGCCTTTGCCTGGTACTGTGCCATGACCTGGCGGCAGGCGCCGCAGGGGGTGGCCGGCTCGTCGGTGATGCGGCCGTACACGCCTCCGACCAAAGCCAGGCTGCACATATCCTTCTCAGGATACTTGGCTCCGGCGGCGAACATGGCGGTGCGCTCGGCGCACAGACCGGACGGGAAGGCGGCGTTCTCCTGGTTGGCCCCGCGGACTATCTGCCCGTTGGACATGCGCACCGCGGCGCCGACGTTGAAATGGGAGTAGGGGGCATAAGAGCCCTTCATCCCTTCAATGGCGGCCTGTGCCAGTTCGCGGTCCTCGGCATTCAGCTCGTCGATGCTGGAGAACTCCTGGTAGGTGATATTGATCTGTTTAGCTGTCATTATGTGAACTGTTGTTTGAGTTTTTCAATCTTGGCGTCGGCGTCGTCACCCTTGGCTCCGAAATAGAATTTGATCTTGGGTTCGGTGCCGGAAGGACGCACGGACACCACGTCGCCGGCTTCGTCGAAGAACTGCAGCACGTTGGACTTGGGCTGTCCGGTCTTCTCCGGCTCGAGGTAATCGACGACGCGCGTGACGGGCGAGCCGCAGAGCTCTGCCGGGGGATTGGCGCGCATGTCCACCATGATCTGCTGGATTTCGCGGGCTCCGGAAATGCCCTTGCGGACGAGGCTCACGAGGCCCTCCTTGCGGTAGCCGTATTCCTTGTAGATGCGTTGCATCAACTGATAGAGAGTCAGGCCCTTGCTTGCGGCCCATGCGGCGCATTCGGCTATCATCATGCAGCTCACGGGAGCGTCCTTGTCGCGGACGAACTGGCCCACGTTGAAGCCGTAGCTCTCCTCGCCGCCGCAGATGAATTCTCCGCCTTCGGCTTCCTTGCGCTTGACCACCTCGGCAATGTATTTGAACCCGGTCAGCACGTTGTACACGGGCACGCCGAAGCTCTTGCAGATGTCGGTGATGAGTTCGGTGGTCACGATGGTCTTGACCACGTATTTGCCCTCTGTGAGCTTGCCCAGTTCCTTCCAGCGGGTAAGGATGTAGTAAGTGAGCATGGAAGCGGTCTGGTTGCCGTTGAACAGCACCAGCTTGCCGTCATTGTCGCGGACTGCGATGCCCACGCGGTCGGCATCGGGGTCGGTGCCGATAACCAGGTCGGCTCCGGTGGCTTCGGCCTTCTCCAGGGCCATCTTGAGGGCGGCCGGCTCCTCCGGGTTGGGGGAGACGCAGGTGGGGAAGTTGCCGTCGGAAATATCCTGCTCGGGCACATGGATTATGTTCTCGAAGCCGCTGCGCTTGAGAATTTCGGGTACCAGGCGGACGCCGCAGCCATGGAGGGGAGTGTAGACAATCTTGAGGTCCTTGTTACTGGCTACTGCCTCGGGGCTGAGCCTCAGGGAAAGCAGGTCGTTCAGGTACAGTTCGTCAACTTCTGCGCCCATGGACTCGATCTCGCCGCAGCGCAGACCGGCCTGGAACTTCACCATTGAAGGATCGGTAATCTTGGCTACTTCAGCGACGATTTCTTTGTCCACCGGAGAGGTAACCTGTCCGCCGTCGGACCAGGAGACTTTGTAGCCGTTGTATTCCTTGGGATTGTGGGATGCGGTGATCATTATGCCGGCCACGGCCTTCTTCAGGCGCACGGCATAGCTCATCTCAGGGGTGGGGCGTATGTTGTCGAAAATGAAAACATGGATACCGTTGGCTGAAAGCACGTCGGCTGCAATCCTTGCGAATTCCTTGCTGTTGTTGCGGGAATCGTAGGAAATCACGACCCGCAGGTCGTCGCCTTCGCACTTCTTGAGGATGTAGTTGGCAAGGCCCTGGGTGGCCATTCCCACCGTGTACTTGTTCATGCGGTTTGTGCCCACGCCCATAATGCCGCGCAGGCCGCCGGTGCCGAATTCGAGGTTTTTGTAGAATGCGTCCTCGAAGCCTGCCGGGTCTTCGTTGCGCAATTTGAGGATCTGCATTTTGGTGGCCTGGTCGAAGTCGCCATCCAGCCAGCTCTGGGCTTTTAGTTCAAATTCTTTCATATTTCGGTACAAGTTTCATTTTTGGTTTCGAACACGCGGCCGGGGTATTTGTCGATAATGCTGCGGTTGTGGGTGACCATCACTATCGCGGTGCCCTGCTCCTTGTTGATGCGCCGGAGCAGCTGGAGTATGCCGTCGGCGGTCTCGGCGTCGAGGTTGCCCGTGGGCTCGTCCGCGATAATCACTTCCGGAGAATTGAGTATGGCACGGGCGATGGCGATGCGCTGCTGCTCGCCGCCGGAAAGCTGGTGGGGCATCTTGTGGGCCTTGGTCTGCATGCCCACAGCTTCAAGCACTTCGGCTATGCGTTTGTCCATGGCCTCGCGGTCTTTCCAGCCGGTGGATTTGAGCACGAACTCGAGGTTGGCTTCGACGCTCCTGTCCATAAGCAGCTGGAAATCCTGGAAGACCACTCCGAGGCGCCTGCGCAGAAGGGGGATTTCCTTGGTGCGGAGCTTGCGCAGATCGAAGCCGCACACCTCTCCCTCGCCCTTTGAAAGGCGGTTTTCGGCGATTATGGTGCGTATTATTGAAGTCTTTCCGGTGCCTACCTTGCCCACTATGTACACGAGGTCGCCTTCCCTGACTTCGAGGTTGACGCCATACACCACGACGTTTTCGCCGTTTGAAATGTCGGCATCGTTAAAAAATATGACTTTTTTCATAAAAAACTCACCATAAACTCTGCAAATATAACTTAAATTGAGTAAATTTGTAAGTTAAAAATGTAATTTTATGCGAGTGAGACTTTTTATTGCCGCTATTTTGCTGTCTGCGACTGTGTACGCGGCGCCGGATGAGCGCACTGCAATCTATCGCGAGGCGGTCAACCTCTACAACAACGGCATGTACGAAAGGGCTGCGAACCTGCTCGACAAGATACAGGGAGACCCGATGTCCGACGGCTACGCCCTGCTCTGCGCAATCAAGATGCAGAGCCCCGGCTTCGAAGACAAGCTGGCCGACTACGAGCGCGTGTGGCGCAAGTCAAGCATATCCAATCTTATCGACCATGAATACGGTCTCGTGCTCTTCGACCGCGGCTCCTATGAGCAGGCCTCGGAGCGCCTGGGCGCAGTCGAAAAGAAGTATCTGGACGAAAGCTGCTATCCCGAACTGGCGTTCAAGAAGGGTTATGCCGATTTCAGCAGGGGCCTCTACGACGACGCCCGTCCCTGGTTCCATGAAGTCGAGGAGCTCCCCATGTCCGACTACAAGGCTCCGTCCAGGTATGCCCTCGGCTACATGAGCTATTGCGAGAAGGACTTCGAGGAAGCGAAGAAGTGGTTCGAGCTTTCCAAGACCGACCCCAGGTTCAAGGAACTTTCCTCCTTCTACCTCGTGGACTGCCACTTCATGCAGAACGACTACGACTACGTGATCGACGAAGGCGTGGCCCTCTACCAGGATGAGCCCGGAGTGCGCCAGGCCCACCTCGCCCGCATCATTTCCGAATCCTACCTCGTCAAGGGCGAGAAAAAGAAGGCTAAGGAGTATTACGCCGCCACTTCCAAGGAGAATATGACGCGCGCCGACTATTTCTACGCCGGCTCCGTGCTCTATGCAGTCGAGGACTACAAAGGCGCCATCGCCAACTACACGAAGATGACCGAGCGCACCGATTCTCTCGGGCAGATAGCCAACTACCAGCTGGCCAACGCATACCTCCACACCGGCAACAACGTGGCGGCCATGAACTCATTCAAGGATGCTTCCGAATCCGGTTCCAACGCCGTGATGAAGGAGGACGCCCTCTTCAACTACGCCAAGCTGGCGTTCGACCTCAACAAGGACACCTCCGTCTTCGCCCGCTACATCGATCTATACAACACATCCAGGCGCGGCGACGAAATCTACGGCTACATGGCCCTGTCGTCCCTCTACAACCGCGACTATGCCGCCGCCGTCGAAGCCTACGACAAGATAGACGAGCTCGATTCCGACCAGCGCAACAATTACATCAAGGCCTACTACCTTCGCGCCGAGCAGCTGATTGCCAACGGCGCCTGGCGCGACGCCATACCGTGCCTGCGCGCTGCCGCATACTACCTGCCCAAGCAGGACCGCCTCGGCCAGCTGGCCCGCTACTGGCAGGCCGAAGCCAACTACCAGTCGGAGAATTACGGCGAAGCGGCCGGCATCTACGCCGACCTCTACAACCTCTCAGCCCTCGACGGCGAGCCTGAAGGCAAGATACTTTCCTACAACGTGGCCTATTCCCACCTCTGCGACAAAGACTACGCTTCCGCCGCTCGCTGGTTCGACATCTACCTTTCAGAAGGCGACCGGACCTACCGCAAGGACGCCGTGGTGCGCAGGGGCGACTGCGATTTCCTTGCCCGCAACTATCCCGGCGCCATAGCGGCCTACCGCAACGCCATCAAGGAAATCGACGTCAAGGAAGACCTCTATCCCTATTGCCAGCTGGCACTGTCCTACGGCCTCTCCGGCGACAAGAACGCCCGTGCCGACGTTCTGGCCTACGTGCTGCACGCCGACCCCGACACCCCCATGTATGCCGACGGCCTCTATGAGCTCGGACGCGCCAACATGGATATATCCGACTACCGCAAGGCCCTCGAGGCCTTCACCATCCTGCGCGACACCGCCCCCGACCGCGAGACCAGGGCCAAGGCCCTCATAGGCATGGGCATGGTGAACCGCAACACTTCCGACTACGACCAGGCGCTGGCCTGCTACAAGGATGTGGTCAGGCTGATGCCCGGCAGCCAGTATGCCGAAGACGCCCTCGCCGCCATCGAGTCCATCTACCAGACCCGCCAGCAGCCGGAGAAATATCTCGAATACATAGAGAGCAACAACCTGGCAGCCGGCAAGTCCGACTCCGACAGGGAAGAGCTCTATTTCAACACGGCCGAGCAGATCTACCTGGCAGGCAACTACGTCCAGGCGGCTTCTTCCCTGCAGAAATACCTCGACAACTATCCGTCCGGCAACCACACCACCAACGCCGTCTTCTACCTGGCCGAGTCCTATTCCGCCCTGGGCAACAAGGAAAAGGCCTGCGACTACTACGCCAGGGTGATCGACGCTCCCGATGCCGGCTCTTTCTCCGAGGTGTCCAACCTCCATCTCGCCGAACTGTCCTACTCCCTGGAGCACTACAACCAGGCCTATGACGCCTACAAGCGTCTCAGGGAGACGGCCCGCATGGATGCCAACCGCACCGAAGGCCTCTACGGCATGATGCGTTCCGCCTACAGGGCCAAGTCATATGAGAACGCCGCCGATGCGGCCGGCCTCGTGGACGCCCTGCCCGAGGCTCCCGAGGCCGTGAAGAGGGAAGCGCTCTACGTGCGGGCCAAGTCCTTCATGGCCATGAGCCGCCGCGACGACGCCCTTGCCCTGTTCCGCACCCTTTCGGCCCAGCCCGCCACAAGCGAAGGCGCCGAGGCCCGCTACATAGTGATCCAGGACGCCTACGACAGGGCCGACTACGCCGCTGTCCAGAACGGTGTCTTCGACTTCTCCGACAAGTCCGGCGGCCAGAACTACTGGCTCGCCCGCGCCTTCCTGACGCTCGCCGACACTTTCATCAAGCTCGGCAAGACCGAGCAGGCCAAGGCCACCCTGGTGAGCATACGCGACGGTTATGAGCCGGAGCGCCCCGACGACGACATCCAGGATCTCGTGCAGTCCAGACTTTACAAACTTAACTAGTGCGCGATTATGAAAAGAAACATTATATTCCTCGTGGCGACACTGCTTCCCCTCGGACTTGCGGCCCAGAACCTCAATCCGGAAGTGCAGGTGACCAATGAATACCAGACGCGTATAGACGACGTGACGAAGAAGGGCCCCGGGATGAGGATACCCGATTCCCTGATGCGTTTCGACTACCATTTCGACTATTCGGTCTTCGATTCCCCTTACAAGGGCTCCTATGAGTTCTCGCCCTATTCCGTGACCATCACGCCCGACCCCAAGGTCTATGACGGCCGCAAGCTCTATCTGCGCGGCGGTCTCGGATACGTGCTCAAGCCCGAGCTCGACGTGGTGTGGGCCGCAGTGGACCAGAAACGTATGGCAGTCAACGTGTTCGCTTCCGGCAAGGGCTATTACGGCAACTACCGCCACATCGTGCCCCTGAGCCTGCAGCTGGACAAGAGTACCCTCGACAAGGGCTGGGATTTCCGCACCCTCGTCGGGGCCGATGCCCGCTTCAACCTCGGCCAGGTGGTGCTGAGCACGGAACTTGGCTACGATGGCGTCTACAACGGCCACAAGGTGTTCCGCCGGGACAATTGCCATGCCCCGTACATCTCCGCCAGGGCGAACTATGAGAAGCACGGCTCCATCGGCCTCAGCGGAGGCGTGCAGTACCGCTACGTCCACGACTGGCTCAACGGCGCGGACCCGGTGATAGACAATGAGATTGGCGTGGACGCCACCATAACCCCCTACCTTTTCGACGATTACCGCATCAGCGCCGACCTCGTGTTCTGCCACAACCTGTTCTACACGGCGTTCAACATCCATCCCCATTCGGTGTTCCAGCTCGGCAAGGCGGATTTCGACGCCGGCTTCAGGCTGGGATGGTACACAGGGCATTTCACCGTCTGTCCCGACATCACGGTGTCCATGCACCTGTTCCACGACTACCTCGACATTTATGCCGGTGCGGTGGGGCAGGACCACCTTATGACCTATTGGGACTATAAGACCAGGGTGCACAGGTATCATTCCACTTCTTACGGGGATCCGCGTCCCGTGCGTGAGGTCGCCGACCTCTTCCTCGGATTGCGCGGGCACGCCGATTTCGGACTCCAGTACGATGTCAAGGGTGGCTACAAGTTCCTCAAGGACGCTCCGTTCTGGGCCCTCGGCCCCGTGGGTGAGGAGATGCTCGGATTCCAGGACTGCAATATGATACACGCCGACCTCCTGCTCTCCTGGGCGTCCGAACGTTTCAACCTGGACGGTAGCTTCCACTACACCAACGTGCCCGGGGAAGTGGCCGACCGCGTGTTCAAGCCAGCCGCAGTCACAGGCACCATAAAGGGCGGCTACAATTGGAAGAAGCGCATCTACGCCGGCCTGTCCGTGAACATGAGCACCAAGCGCAAGGCCATGCTCGGCAACATAGAGACCAAGATTCCAGGTTATGTGGACGTGGGTCTCTGGGGCGAGTACAAGGTCAACAACCGCCTGAGTTTCTGGCTCAACGGAAGCAACCTGCTTGCGCACGACATACGCATCAGCCCTATGCTGAGCGAGTGCGGTCCCGCCATCATCGCGGGCGCTGCCTTTAGTTTGTAATAATTTGAGAATTAAGATATTATGATTGATCAGGAAGAGATGAAACAGGCGGAACAGCAGTATTCCGCAAACAGTATCCAGGTTCTTGAGGGCCTCGAAGCGGTGCGCAAGCGTCCTTCGATGTATATCGGAGATATCTCCGAGCGCGGTCTCCACCACCTTGTCTATGAAGTTGTCGACAACAGTATAGACGAGGCCATGGGAGGCTTCTGCGACACCATCGACGTCCGCATCCTCGAAGGCAACTCCATTCGCGTGACCGACAACGGCCGTGGCATTCCGACCGGAATGCACGAGAAAGAGCACCGTTCCGCCCTGGAGGTGGTGCTGACCGTGCTCCATGCCGGCGGCAAGTTCAGCAAATCCAGCTACAAGGTCTCCGGAGGCCTCCATGGCGTGGGCGTGTCCTGCGTGAACGCCCTTTCCGACCTGCTGATTGCGGAAGTGCACCGCGAGGGTAAGGTGTTCGAGCAGCGTTATTCCAAGGGTAAGCCGATAACTCCCGTCGAAGTGAAAGGTGATGCCACCGACACAGGCACCATAATCACCTTCCATCCGGATCCGGAAATATTCGTCCAGACCACCCACTATAAATATGACACGCTTGCAGCCCGTCTGCGCGAACTGGCATTCCTCAACAAGGGGATCAAGATCACCCTCACCGACGAGCGCGAGCTTGTGGACGAATTCGTCAAGGACGACAGCGGCGAGTCCAAGGCCACCGGCCGCAAGATATTCCGCACCGACACCTTCTATTCCGAAAAGGGCCTCAGTGAATTCATAGAGTACCTCGACGCAGGCGCCCAGACCATCATCCCCCAGCCGGTCTGCATCGCATCCGACAAAATTATCCCCATCGACATAGCCCTCCAGTACAACAACGGCTATTCCGAAAAGATATACTCCTACGTCAACAACATCAACACAATAGAAGGAGGCACACACCTCCAGGGCTTCAAGATGGGCCTGTCCCGTTCGCTGAAGCAGTATGCCGAGAAGAACAAGCTCCTCGACAAGTTCAAGGGCGACCTCGCTCCTGAAGACTTCCGCGAAGGCCTCACCGCCGTCATTTCCGTGAAGGTGGCTGAGCCCCAGTTCGAAGGCCAGACCAAGACCAAGCTCGGCAACCCGGAAGCCACTTCGGCAGTCTCTCAGGCCACTGCAGCGGCCCTGGACATGTATCTGGAGGAGAATCCCAAGTTCGCAAAGACCATTATCGACAAGATAGTCCTCGCTGCCACTGCCCGTGCTGCGGCCCGCAAGGCCCGCGAAATGGTGCAGCGCAAGAGCCCCCTGGGCGGCGGCGGCATGCCCGGCAAACTGGCCGACTGCTCGGACAAGGATCCCGAAAGGTGCGAGCTCTTCCTCGTGGAGGGTGATTCCGCAGGCGGCACCGCCAAGCAGGGCCGCGACCGCCGCACCCAGGCCATACTCCCGTTGAGGGGTAAGATCCTCAACGTCGAGAAGGCCGCAGGCGACCGTGCCTTCGATTCCGAAGAAATACGTAACATCTATACTGCCCTCGGCGTCACTGTGGCTATGGAAGACGAGACCGGCGAGAAGCACATGGACCTGAGCAAGCTCCGCTACCACAAGGTCGTGATCATGACCGATGCCGATGTGGACGGCTCCCATATCGCGTGCCTCATCCTCACATTCTTCTTCCGCTACATGTACGACCTCATCAAGAACGGCTACGTCTATCTTGCCACGCCCCCTCTCTACAAAGTATGGAA
>JAFZVQ010000028.1 GCA_017617715.1 Bacteroidales bacterium
CGTCCGCTCTGCTTACTAATGAGTCTCATCTTTATAATATATACTCTTATATACCACAAAGATAAAAATAATAATTGACAAAAAAAAGACCTTGGAGGGCCTTCTAGTGAAAAAATCCAAAATTATGCTGTCAAACTACCGAGCACTTCAGCAACAAGAGATTTGGATTTATAAGAGTGATTAACTACCTTTACGCTCGACTAATAAAACGAACTATGAAAAATACTTACCATTTATGTCTGTCATCACACGACGAGGTGATGTTCAGGAACGAGGCCGACCTGATCATCGGCTTTAATTATTTGGCTGTCGCCGCTCTTGAAACTGACTCGGTTCTCCTGGCCGATGGTTTTCTGTCCACACATCATCACGAAGCGGTCCGGGCGGACAGTCCGTACGAACTGGCCAGACGCAACCGCTATTCTTACACGAGATATTTCAACGCGAAATACCATCGCAGGGGGTCGCTTGGAGAGAAGGAATGCTTCCTGCTTAATGTCGAGGGCTTGTACCATGTACAAGCTTTACTGAACTATATTTTCCGCCAAGGGCTGCATCATGGAATGGCTGTGACGCCATTCGGATATAAACACTGCTCTGCGAATGCGATATTTAGGGAAGAATTGGGTAAAAGCACACCCCCTGCTCTTATTGACGATAGCAAACGATATTTGTATCTGCCGTGTAATAAGCAGCATTTCCCTCTTAAATACAGGATGAGTTCAGAGGGGCTTCTTTTGAGAGAAGATATTGAGGACACCGCATATGTTGAAAGCGTATATGTCTCTCCCCGCAATTTCTTATTCCAGATGAACCGAATTTCCGATGCAAAGGATATTGCCGATCAACAAAAAGAAAACTCACTGCCTGCAGTTACCCTGGAATCTGTTGAACGGGGAGTGCCGGGATTTGATCCTTCAAAGGCTTTTATTGCAGAACAGGGACGAGTGAATAAGAATCGCATGACTGATATTGAACTCTGCCACATCATCGATGATGTCATTCTTCCGTCCCGTTATTTCAAAGGTGCGACTGAGTCTTCATTATATTTGCTCCCTGAGCGGAAGCGGGCTGATTTAGGAAATGCACTTTGGCAAGAGTTCAGGAACGTCAGATACCGGCATTCCGACAGTCCATTCTCCGAAAAGACTATAACGGAGGATCAACTTCGCCGTTGCCTATGTATTCCATGACAAGGGTCTAAATAGAGATCCTTCGTCGGGCTTTGCCCTTCTCAGGATGACATTAAACTGTCATTCTGAACGAAGTGAAGAATCTGTTGTAAGCCCCTTGCATATGTAACATGGTCTGTAGAGCTGGCTTAATCCCATTTTTGGCGTGCGACGTGAATGGGGAGGGCGTGGGATTCACGTCAGGGGCGGTTTTCGCCCGATTTCGCCGCAAAACTGCCCGCGACGTGAACAAACGGACTGCAGGATTCACGTCGCAGGGCAGAGGGGGCTGAGGACCCGGCCTATGCGTGCCAGGTCAACACTGGCAAAACAGGGACCCGGTCAATGCGTGCCGGGCCGACACTGGCAAAACAGGGGGACCCGGCCTATGCGTGCCGGGTCGGCGCTGAAGCCGAGGCAGGAGCCTACTTCACGATGCCGAGCTTGCGGAGGAGGGCCTGGGGCTCGGGGTCGTGGCCGCGGAAGTTGCGGTAGAGGACGGCTTCCTCGTCGCTGCTGCCGCGCGAAAGGATTTCGCGGCGGAAGGCGCCGGAGACTTCGCGGTTGAAGATGCCCTTTTCCTTGAAGAGGCTGAAGGCGTCGGCTTCGAGGACCTCAGCCCACTTGTAGGAGTAGTAGCCTGCGGAATAGCCGCCGGAGAAGATGTGGCTGAAGGACGTGGCGATGCAGGTCTCGGGCACCTGGGGCACGAGGGCTGAAGGCTTGAGGACGGCTTTCTCGAACTCCCGCACACCTTCTTCAGGCACGGCGCTGCGGTTGTGCCATGCCATGTCGAGCATGCCGTAATCCAGCTGGCGGACCTGCGCATAAGCGGCAAGGTAGTTCCTCGTGGCCACGATCTTGTCGATCAGCTCTTCGGGGATGACTTCACCGGTCTGGTAGTGCTTTGCGAAGGACTGCAGGAACTCGGGCTCGAATCCCCAGTTCTCCATGATCTGGGAAGGCAGCTCCACGAAGTCGCGGGCCACGTTGGTGCCGCACAGCGAACCGTAGCGGCCCTCGGCCATCATGCCGTGCAGGGAGTGGCCGAACTCGTGCAGGAAGGTGACGAGTTCGTCGTGGGTGAGCAGCGAAGGGTCGTCGCCGGTGGGCTTGCTGAAGTTGGTCACGATGCTGATGAATGGACGCTTCTCGACACCGTCGCGTATGCTCTGGCCGCGGAACTCAGTCATCCAGGCGCCGCCCCTCTTGCTTGCGCGGGGGAAGAAGTCGGCGTAGAACAGGGCCAGGTGCTTGCCGTCCTCGTCCTTGACGTCATACACCTTCACGTCCTTGTGGTAGCCGGGGAGGTCGGGACGGGGGACGAACTGCAGGCCGTAGAGCCTGGTGGCCAGCCCGAACACGGCGTCGATGCAGCTTTCAAGCTGGAAATAGGGCTTTAGCATGGAGTCGTCGAGACTGTAGTTGGCCGATTTGTATTTCTCGCTCCAATACGAGAAATCCCAGGGCATGAGCTCGTCAGCTTCGAAGCCTCCCTCCTTGGCATACTTCAGGATTTCAGCGACTTCCCTGCGGGCGGCGGGGAGAGAAGGCTCCATGAGCTGCTTGAGGAAGGCGTTCACCTCGGCCGGAGTCTTGACCATGCGCTCCTCGAGCTCGTAGTCGGCCCAGGTGGGATAGCCGAGGATGTTGGCAATCTGTATGCGATGCTGGGCTATGTCCTTGACAATCTGGCTGTTGTCGAATTCGCCTCCCACGGACTTGGTGTTGTAGGCCATGTACATCTTCTCGCGCAGGTCGCGGCGGGCGGAGTACTGCATGAACGGAGCGTAGCTGGGGTAGCTGAGGTCGAACACCCAGCCTTCCTTGCCCTTCTCCTCCGCTGTCTGCTTGCCGAGGGCCACCACGAAATCGGGCAGGCCTTCGAGCTCGGCCTCGTCGGTGAGCTCGAGGGTAAAGGCGTTGGTGGCGGCGAGCACGTTCTTGCCGAACGCAAGCTCGAGCAGCGATTCCTCCTCACAAAGCTTGCTGTACTTCTCCTTGTCTTCGGCGTTGAGGTTGGCACCGCCCCTGGTGAAGCCGAGGTATTTCTTTTCCAGCAGGCGCATCTGCACGGGGTCGAGCCCGAGGCTCTCCCGGGCCTCATAGACGGCCTTCACGCGTTCGAAAAGCTTCTCGTTGAGGGACACGTACATGGAGAACTCGGTCATCATCGGCGCCACTTTCTCGGCAATCGCCTGCATTTCGTCGTCGGTGTTGGCTTCCATCAGGTTATAGAAAATGGACGCCACGTTTTCGAGGGTCTCGCCGCTGTACTCCATGGCTTCTATGGTGTTGGCGAAAGTGGGCGCGTCCGGATTGTCCACGATGGCGTCGATTTCAGCCTTGGCATCCTTGATTGCCTGCTCGAATGCCGGCAGGTAATGCTCGTTCTTGATCTTGTCGAATTGAGGGGCTCCGTACTCGAGCGGAGATTCAGTCAGAAGGGGATTTTCCATTTTACAGGATGTGATTGCGACGGAAAGCATCGCCGCCGCGATAAGAAAACGTTTCATATAATGTTGTTATTCAATGATTAATCCATCGTATGCAGGGTGCACGCCATCGGGCAGTATCTCCTCGAACAGCTCGTGGCGGGGGAGCAGGTGGGAAATATGGGTTATGTACGAATCCCGGGCCCCGACCCTGGCGAAGAAGTCCAGCACCTCGTGCAGGGAGAAATGCGAATGGTGCGAATCGTATTTCACGCAGTTAAGCGTCACCGCCCTGAGGCCCCGCAGCTTCTCCAGCTCGCAGTCTTCGATCAGGTTCATGTCGGTCAGGTATGCTATGTCGCCGAAGCGGTAGCCCAGCACGGAGAGCTTCTTGACCTTGTGGTGCCAGCCCTGTATGGGTATGACCTCCACGCTCGCGGCCTCCTGCCCGCTGTTGCCCAGGTGCCTGTAGCCGAAGCCTTTCTCCCATTTCAACACTTCGTCGCCCGAGTTGGAGTACACCTTGAAGGGCGCGGAGCCGTCTATGGTGTGCATGTGCCACTCGGGGGCGCCGGGATACTTGGGTTCGGCGAAGGCGTAGGCATACATGTGGCGCAGCGAATCCTCCACGTAGCGCTCGCAGTATATATTCACCGGATGGCTCTCGCAAAGGTTGAGCGCACGGGTGTCGTCCAGGCCGCCGATGTGGTCCATATGGTTGTGGGTCAGCAGGATGCCGTCCAGGTGGTCTATTCCTGCCGCGAGCGCCTGCTCCCTGAAATCGGGGCCGCAGTCCACCAGGATGCTGAGGCCGCCGTATTCCACCAGGGCGGATGCACGAAGGCGCTTGTCCTTCGGGTCGGACGAACGGCACACTGCACATTTACACCCTATCATCGGCACTCCGGAAGAAGTGCCGGATCCTAATATGGTCAGTTTCGCTTTCATATTGTCACTTCCGTAATCTGTCCGCTCAGCGAAGGCTCCCAGGGCCTCCGTATGCGTATGTAATTGCCTGTGTATCCTTCCATGAAGCCTTCGCGGTCCGTAGATTCCCACAGCACGCGTCCGCGCATCCCCCGGTTGGCTTCCACGAACTCCGAATGCAGTTTCCCGCACAGCTCCTCCAGCACCGCGACGCGCTCTTTCTTCACCGCTTCAGGCACCTGGCCGGGCATTGAGGCGGCGGGCGTGCCGGGGCGGCGGGAGTATGGGAACACATGGATAAACGCCGGCCGCACTCGGTCACGCAGGAACTCCACGGTGCGCGCGAACTGCTCCGGCGTCTCCCCGGGCAGGCCCGTCATCACGTCGATTCCGAAAAACACCGGCGGCCGACCATCCTGCTCCAAGGCCCTGCGCACGTAGTCTATCCGGGAGGCGAAAAACTCCGTGGTGTACTTGCGGCCCATGGCGGAGAGCTGCTCGTCGGTGCCCGTCTGCAAAGGGATATGGAAATGCGGCTGGAACTTCGTGCCGGAGGCTATCCAGTCCACTATTTCTTCCGTCAGAAGATTCGGCTCAATGCTGGAAATCCTGTATCTCTCAATACCGTCCACCGCTTCCAGCGCCTTCAGCAGGTCCGGGAAAGATTCACCCGTGCTGCGCCCGAAATCACCGGTGTTCACGCCAGTGAGCACTATTTCCTTCACCCCGAGCGCCGCAGCCTTCCGGGCGTTTTCAACGCATACCGCAATTGGCACGTTGCGGCTCCCGCCCCTGGCGTAGGGCACGGTGCAGTAGGCGCAGAAGTTGTCGCAGCCGTCCTGCACCTTCAAGAACGAACGCGTGCGCTCACCGCTGCTCCATGCAGGGAATGCGTCCCCGGCGGGAGCAGGGGCTACCGACGTGATACCAAGCAGCTTGAGGGTGTCGGGCACCACAAAGGATTTCTCGTCGCAACCGAACACCCGGGCCACACCCGGAATAGCCTCTATCTCGGCCCTGCGCAGCTGGGCGCTGCAACCGGTCACGACCACCAGCGCTTCAGGATTCACCCTATGCACTTTGCGGATCAGGTTCCGCGACTTGGCGTCGGCCATCGCGGTCACGGAGCAAGTGTTCACAAGATAGGCGTCTGCCTGCTGCGACCATGGGACCACCTCGAGCCCGGCCTCGATGAAACCGCGCTCGTAGGTGCTTGTCTCGGCGTAGTTGAGCTTGCAGCCGAGAGTCAGGAACGCTATCTTCTTACGCTTACTCTCGCCCATTCGCATTCTCCTCCCACGGGAGGATTCTTTTTGGAAACTCTCACTTCAAAGCCCCCTTCGAGGCCAAATTCGCTCTCCAGCCTGTCTGCGATGCGTGTGGCCACATGCTCCAGCAGGTTGGAGGGCACCTGCATCTCTTCTTCTATCAAGGCATAGACACGGCTGTAGTCCAGCGTGTCCCTCAGGTCGTCGCTGATGCCGGAGGCTTCCAGGTCGAGCTCGCAGCTGAAATCGACCGTGAATTCATTGCCCAGGATGCGCTCGCTCTCGAGACACCCGTGCCGGGCATGGAATTTCATCCCGCAAAGTTCTATGCTGCCTTTCTTCATCGTTCTATCCTGATTACTTTCATCTTCTTCTCCTTCTCGGATTCGAGCAGGGCTTCCTGGGCCTTGCGCTGCTTGCTCATGAACAGCTGCCTGAAGAACTCCCCGAAGGTGTTGTACTCCTTCTGGTATGTGAGGCCGGCGCCGTTGCGCTGGGAATAGTCCAGGCTGCTGGTGAACTGGTCGGCCGAGTGGGAGAACGCCTTGACCACAAGTTCCCCGTTGTTGAAGATCTTGTAGCCTATCTCTATGTCGCCCACCACGTCGCCGTAGGGGTTGGTGGAGGTGCTGTATTTGCGGTTGCCCACGGAACCGTTCACTATGATGCGGTTGTTGAACAGCTGCGTGGACACGGCCACGTCGAAGAGGTCCGTGCCGCCGTTGTCCTGCTGGTAGCCGAAGCCGAAGTCCAAAGGTATCTCCAGCTTCTGCAGTATGTTGTTGAGCTGGCCCGACACTATCTCTCCCACGTTGGAGAACAGCATGTTGGTGCCGTTCACGACTCCCGCCCCTTCTTCGGGCAGGAAGGTGCCGAAGAGCAGGAGGGCCACGAACTGCTTCTGTTTCTTGTCGTTGGTGTTCAGGGCGGCGTCCACCTTCATCTTGGTGTTGGGATCAAGGTCGGGCACCTCGATGGAGAACGACACGTCCGGCTGTTTCAGCTTGCCGCCTATGTTGAGCCCGCATTCCACGGTGCGCCGGCTGGACACGGCGGTGGAGTCGGCCACGATAGTGGACAGGGACGTCTTCACCTGGTGGACGGCCTTGATGTCGAGAGCGCTTTCCATCACGTTGCCGTTGAACCGTATGGAACTGCCGTCGCTTATTTCGAACTCCTTGCTCACGATGCCCGGAATGGTGAACTGGTACTTGCCCTTGCTGATTTTGTAGTCGCCGCGCAGCTGGAAGCGGTCCTTGGCGGTGTTCAGGTCGAGCACCACGGAGCCGTTGCCGCCTGCGGTGAGCACATGCCCGGAGTCCTTGTCGATCTCTATGCTTGCAGTCACTTCGGGCGACACGTTCACCTTTGCGTGGGCGGAGAAGGAACTCCTGGACTTGGCGGCCGCCGGAGCCGCGATGCCGGAGGAGGCCTCTTCGGGCAGCTCGGGCTTGGTGAAAGTGAGCAGGTCGCTGCCGGCTGCGGCGGAAGAGGAGGATATGGGCACATGCACTATGCCGTCGCCTGCCGTGGAAATGTCGGCGTCGAGGTAGAGGGCGTCGAACGGGCCGCTGATGTGGCCCTTGCCGGAGATGGCCAGGTCGCCGTAGACGGCCGCCTCGCCCTGCATCGGTATTTCTATCGCCTTGAGCCTGCTCATGTCGAGTCCTGCATCCAGGCGGAAGTCCTTGAGATCCTTGAAACTGAGCGTACCGTTGAGCACGCCTATGCCTCCGTGGGTGTCTTTGATGCCCATGCCGTTGAAGTGGGCGGCGGAGCCGTCGAGGGTCATGGTGCCGTTGATGATGTACGTCACGTTGGTGTAGGCGATATGGGTGCGGACGTCCTGGAGCTGGAGGTGGTCGCTGGTCAGGCGCAGCTTGTCGGGCGTGCCTTTTGCGTGGATGACGCCGTGCACAGGCCCGCTGATGTCGTTGAGCACGCCTTTGAGGAAGGGCGCCGCTATGCCCACGTCGAATCCGTCGAGGCTCAGGACCGCATCGACCAGCTTGCTCTTGGCCCCGTAGCTGCCGCTCAGCTGCATTTTCTGCAGGTCTCCCACCAGGTTGGTGAGATTCAGGTCCACGCGCCTGTCGCTGTCGTTCCACTTGCTCTTGAGCAGGAAGTCGCCGGCCTTGCGGTCGCCAAGCGCTATGTCGTAGAGTTTCAGGTCGGCGCCCAGTCCGAGTTCGGACGGGAAGGGTGAGACCAGCGTGGCGGTGCCGTCGATGATTCCGCTCACCGCCGGAGTGTCCTTTTTGAGGAAATCGTTGAGGATGGAGAGGTCGAGCTTGTGGAACTGCAGGTCGAGGGCTTCATGGGAGTCGGGGCTGGTGGCGCCGCTTATGGAAATGCCCTGGTCTTCGCTTGCCAGCAGGAAGTCGTCCACGGTCAGGCCTTTGCCGGTGTACGTGATGAGGGCTTCGTTCAGCTCCCAGGTGTCGTTCTTGATGCGTATGCAGGAAGGACGGGTGTGGATGTCGAACGCGGGCTTGCCGTCGGCGTCGCGGGAAAGGCCGGCGTCGATGTAGAGCTCGCTGCCTTTTTCCAGCAGGTCGGCCCCTTCGTAGGTCAGGGAAAGCTCCGCCAGGTTGTCTTTGCCGACGGCTCCGAGCTTGGCTTTGTTGAAGCTTATGCTGTTGATTTCCAGCAGGTCGGAGTTGAGGCTGAAGCCCAGGTCGTCATCCTGGTTGCCCATCGCCAGCTCCAGCCCGGAGGCCTTGATGCCGCCGTAGGAGATGAGGGGGGACTTGATGTAGCCCATCAGGACGCCGTGCTCGTCGAGGTCGAGGTTGAGGGCCGTGCCCCGGGCGATGCTGAGCTCGGGCATGAAGAAGGAAAGCAGCCCCTCCGTGTCGTGGAACACTGCGTTCAGGGAAGCGGCACGGGTGTGCTCGTCGGCGGGCTTGTCCGACGGCGTGAAATATGCCGGGAAGTAGCGTTCCACGGTGACGTCCTTTATGTCGGACAGCAGTGCCGCGAACTTGGATGTGCCGTCGAACTTGGCGTCGAGGGCGTCGGAATTCAGGATCACGGACCAGTGCTCGCTCCACACCCTGGCCATGATGCCGATGTCGCCGATGTCGTGGGTGCCGGCGTCGTTGGTCAGTTTCAGGTCGCTGATAAGTATGTCGGCAGGGGATTCCTTGTCGAGGCCCTGTTCGCCCGAGATGGAACAGCTGATGCGGGACGCCCCGCCCCTGGTGTCGAGATTCAGGGCGGCAAGGTCCACGTTGTCGAGTTTCATGCCCACGCGGCCGGACTGGCCGGGAATGTTGAGGCTGGCGACCAGCGACAGGGGGGCGTTCGGGTCGGCGCTCACGACGGAGGCTTCCACATCCCCGCCGCGCATCGTGCCGGAGACGGCGAGATTGCTGTAGTCGTAGCCATGGAAACGCAGACGGTCTATCTCGCAGCGGTCGACGTCTATCTGGGGACCGCCCTTGGGGAGCCGTATCCTGGCCTCGGTCTTCATGGTGCAGGGGCCGAGCTCGGAGCTGCCCAGCAGTTTCCCAATGTCGATGGCGTCCGAAGAGGCCCTGGCGTTTATGCTTATCGGCTTCTTGCCTATCACGTTGAGCGTTTTCGCGCTCGCCGTCATGCCGCCTATCGCGGATTGCAGGCGCACGTTGGCGTTGAAATCGTTGAGTATGCCGTGCACGTCGCCGTCCAGGTTGAACACTGTGCCGGGGGCCATCTTCTTGAGCGGCACCCTGGCCCCGAGCTCGGCGAGCCCGGCCTCAAGCCCCTCCATGGTGAAGGAAAAGCCTTCCAGGGTGGCGTCTATGGCCATGTTGGGCGTGTCGGGTATGCCGCGGCAGGTGCCGTTGATGGTGCCGGAGGTGCCGCCGGTGGGGTTCGTCAGCCGGAGATTGCTGAGTGCGAAATCGTTCACCGTGCCCTTGAAACGTCCGGCCTCGATGTCCACGGGGAAGGGGCAGCCGTAGAACGTGCCGCCGGAAAAACCGCTGATGGAGCCCAGCACCAGGTGCGAAGGTTCGAAGACCACGTCCAGGTCGACCTCACGGATGAAGTTGCTCCAGGCGGACATGCCGTCGTAGCTGAGTATCACCTTCGTCAGGTGCAGGTCGCTGCCTCCGTTGTCCTGGAAATGCACCTTTCTCACCTCCGTCTTGCCCTGGCCCACGGCCACGATGCCGCTTGCGTCGGTGATGCCGTAGCCGCATTTGTCGATGGCGTCCAGGTGGTCCACCACTGCATGGCACCGGGCCCCGTAGAAGCCCACGTCGTGCCCCTGCAGGTTGAAGGTGAGGTCCATGTCGGAGTAGGTGATGCCGTGCTCTTTCGTGCGGCCGGGCCAGAAACTGACCATGCGGTAGCGCCCGTTTATTATGTTCACCCGGTCGATGGTGAAGATGCTGTCCCTGGTCATGGGGGAGTCGTCGTCATCGCCGCCGCCGAGCCGCAGCACCCTGGACAGGTTGGAGCCGTGGACGGAATCGGGCACGGAGGCAAACTGGAACAGGGCGTCTTCCACTTCCACGTGGTTGAGGTGGAGCCCCTTGTGGTCGAACAGGGACTTCAGCGACAGGGTGGCGGAAAGCCTGCCGATGCTGGCCAGCGTGTCGAGGTGCTTGTGCCCGCGGCCGTAGATGTCTTCGGTGTAGGGATTGTCGTCTATCAGCACCACGTCCCTGACCACCACTGCGTTGAAAGGCAGCAGGCGTATGGAGCCTATGCTGAAGTGGCCGCCGAGGGAATTCTCAAGGCGGGACGCGGCATAGCGGGCCAGACCGGTCTGCACGCGCGGCGACTGCACTGCCACAAGGAGACAGAGCAGAAGCAGGATGAGCAATCCGGCTATGCGCGCGGCTATGTATCTGAACTTACTGATAGCTATACACGTGTTTAACCTACAAATTTAGTAAATAATTGTTAAATTTGCGGCTGCGCTAAAGCATTTTGTATGGCGGATATAATACTCGGCATTGAATCTTCGTGCGACGATACCTCCGCCGCCGTGATACGCGACGGCTGGCTGCTGTCCAACGTCATAGCTTCCCAGGACGTCCACAAGGCCTATGGCGGAGTGGTCCCGGAACTGGCATCCAGGGCCCATGAGCTTAACATTGTGCCCGTGGTCAGCGAGGCGGTGGCCCGCGCCGGAATCCAGGTCTCCGACCTCACTGCCATCGCCTTCACCCGCGGCCCCGGCCTGCTCGGCTCCCTGCTCGTGGGGACCTCCTTCGCAAAGGCCCTCGGCCTCTCGCTCGGCATCCCAATAGTGATGGTGAACCATCTCCAGGGCCATCTGCTGGCCGATTTTATACGTCAGCCCGGCAAGGAAATCCACGAGCCCTCTTTCCCGTATCTGTGCCTACTGGTCAGCGGAGGCAACTCCCAGATAGTGCGCGTGGATTCCCCGCTTTCCTACACCATACTCGGCCAGACTATCGACGACGCCGTGGGCGAAGCCTTCGACAAATGCTCCAAGATGATGGGCCTGGGCTATCCCGGCGGCCCTGTCATCGACCGTCTGGCAAAGCTGGGCGACCCGAAGCGCTTCAGGTTCGCCAAGCCTCATGTGCCGGGGCTGGATTATTCATTCAGCGGAGTGAAGACCTCGCTGCTTTATTTCGTGCGGGACGAGATCGCGAAGGACCCGGATTTCATGGAGAAAAACAAGGAAGACATCTGCGCCTCTTTCCAGAAGACCTTGATAGACATCCTCATGGACAAGCTCATCAAGGCTGCGAAGCAGACCGGGATAAAGGATATCACCATAGGAGGCGGGGTGAGCGCCAACAGCGGCCTGCGCGAGCGCATAGTCCAGGAGGGCGCCAGGCGCGGCTGGAGGACCTTCCTGCCCGAATTCAAGTTCACCACCGACAACGCCGCCATGATAGCCATAGCGGGCTATTACCACTATCTCGCAGGGGAAAGCGCCCCCCTGGACGTGGCTCCAGTGTCGAGAGTGTCCGATTTTTGAGTTTTTTTGCTATATTGCGAATTCATAAGTTAGTAAGTGTTATGGAAAAATTGAAAGTCGCCATCGTCGGTTACGGCAATATCGGCCGCTTCACCCTTGAAGCCGTGGAAGCCGCATCCGACATGGAATGCGTGGGCGTGGTCCGCAGGAGCGGCTCGGCCCAGGGCATTCCCGAACTGGCTCCCTACAAGGTCGTTTCCGACATACGTGAGCTCGGGAAAGTGGATGTGGCCATCCTTTCCGTGCCCTCGCGCTCAGTGGAGGAGAACGCCCTCAAGTACCTGGCCCTCGGCATCAGCACCGTGGACAGTTTCGACATCCATTCCAGCATCTGCGCCCTGCGCGCAAAGCTCGCTCCGGTGGCTGCGGCCGGCGGCGCGGTGGCGGTGATTTCCGCCGGATGGGACCCGGGCAGCGATTCCGTGGTGCGTGCCCTCATGCAGGGCCTCGCGCCCAGGGGCATCAGCTACACCAACTTCGGCCCCGGGCGCTCCATGGGCCATTCCGTGGCCGCCAAGGCCGTGCCGGGAGTGAAGGACGCGCTCAGCGTGACCATCCCCATCGGCACTGGGCTGCACCGCCGCATGGTCTATGTGGAGCTTGAAGAAGGGGCGTCCGAAGAAGCGGTGCGCGCGGCTATCCTGGCCGATCCTTACTTCTGCCACGACGAGACCCACGTGATACCGGTGGCAAGCATCGACTCGCTGAACGACATGGGCCACGGAGTCAACCTGGTGCGCAAAGGCGTGTCCGGCGCCACCCACAACCAGCTGCTGGAGTTCAACATGAAGATCAACAACCCGGCGCTCACCGGCCAGGTGCTGGTCATGGCAGCCCGCGCGGCCGCCCGGCAGAAGCCCGGATGCTACACGATGATAGAGATCCCCGTCATCGATATGCTTGAAGGAGAGAGGGACGAACTGATTAAATCTTTAGTATAATGAGCAGATTCACAGATAAATACATAGCCGCATTCATGGCGGACCTTCTGGCCCGCAATCCCGGCGAGACGGAGTTTCACCAGGCAGTGAGCGAGGTGCTCACCAGCGTTGCACCCTGCCTCGAGGCTTATCCGCACCTCCTCGACAGCAAGATAATGGAGAGGATGGTGGAGCCCGAGCGCGTTATCATCTTCCGCGTGCCCTGGATGGACGACGCGGGCGAAATCCACATCAACCGCGGCTTCCGCGTGCAGATGAACAGCGCCATCGGCCCCTACAAGGGCGGCATACGTTTCCACCCCAGCGTGAACCTCAGCGTCATGAAGTTCCTCGCTTTCGAGCAGACCTTCAAGAATGCCCTCACCACGCTTCCGATGGGCGGCGCCAAGGGCGGCTCCGACTTCAACCCCAGAGGCAAGTCCGACGCCGAAGTGATGCGTTTCTGCCAGAGCTTCATGACTGAGCTTCAGAGACATATAGGTCAGGACACCGACGTGCCCGCCGGCGACATAGGCGTGGGCGGCCGTGAAATCGGCTACCTCTTCGGACAGTACAAGCGCCTGCGCGACGAGTTCACCGGCACGCTCACCGGCAAGGGCTTCGCCTGGGGCGGCAGCCTCCTGCGCCCCGAGGCCACGGGCTTCGGCGTGTGCTACTTCGCCCAGCAGATGCTGGCCACGCGCGGCGAGTCCTTCGAGGGCAAGACCGTGGTGGTGTCCGGCGCCGGCAACGTGGCCCAGTTCGCGGCGGCAAAGGCCATGCGCCTGGGTGCCAAGGTGGTGACCCTTTCCGATTCCGACGGCTTTGTCTTCGATCCCGACGGCCTCGACGAGGAGAAATTCGCCTACGTCCAGCAACTTAAGAACGTGGCCCGCGGCCGCATCAAGGAATATGCAGCCAAGTATCCCACGGCCAAATATTATCCCGGCGAGCGCCCTTGGGGCATCAAGTGCGACATAGCGCTGCCCTGCGCCACCCAGAACGAACTCGACGCCGAGGGCGCACGCAAGCTGGTTGAAAACGGCTGCATCTGCGTCACCGAAGGCGCCAACATGCCCACCACGCCCGAGGCTATCGCCATCATCCAGGGAGCGAAGCTGCTCTATTCCCCGGGCAAGGCTTCTAATGCCGGCGGTGTGGCCACTTCGGGTCTGGAAATGACCCAGAACTCCATACGCCAGAAATGGACGTCGGAGGAAGTGGACGCCCAGCTGCACCGCATCATGACCGACATCCACGAGGCCTGCATCAAGTACGGCACCGAAGAGGACGGCTACGTCAACTACGTCAAGGGCGCCAACACCGCCGGCTTCCTCAAGGTGGCCGGGGCAATGATGGACCAGGGACTCGTTTAGGCGCGCACTATGAAGGACGGCAAGGACTTGATGGCGAAGCGGATACGCAGTATCCTGCTGATCTGCAACAGCTACGACAGTTTCTCCCTCGAAGAGGACGGGAGGCTGGACGTGAAGATTGCACAGGAATACAGCTACCTGCACCTGAGCAATCCCCCGGAAATCCACAGGGTGGAGACCACGTCCGACGCCCTCGGCCTGCTTGCAGCGGGCGAGCGCTTCGACCTCATCATCACGATGTACTACGTCGGCGAGGTCAGCGTGTTCGACTTTGCCGCCCGCGCCAAGGAATTCGACTCTTCGATGCCAATAGTCCTGCTGTCCTCCTTCTCCAGGGAAGTCTACCGCAAAATCGAAGAAGCCGGATCCGGCGCCATAGACTACATCTTCTGCTGGAACTGGTCCACCGACCTCATCATCGCCATAATCAAGCTTATAGAGGACAGGATGAACGCCGAGACGGACATCCTCGAACACGGCGTGCAGGCCATCCTGCTGGTGGAGGATTCAGTGAAATACTACTCCACCTACCTGCCTGCCCTCTACACGCTGATAATCCAGCAGAACATAGAGGCCATAAAGGATGCGCTGAACGAGCAGCAGCAGACCATGCGCAAGCGTTCGCGTCCCAAGATCCTGATGGCCACCAACTACGAGGACGCCGTGGCGCTCTACGAAAAATACAAGCACAACCTGCTCGGAGTCATTTCCGACGTGGGCTTCGTGCTCCATAAGGGCGACCCTTCTTCCTCCGAGAAAATTGACGCTGGAGTGGATCTCTGCAAGCTCGTGCGTGCCGACAATCCCAGGATGTCCTTCCTTATGCAGTCCTCGCAGGCGAGCATGAAGCGCGTCGCGGAAAAGCTCAAGGTGGGCTTCCTTCTCAAGTCTTCCAAAACCCTTATCCAGGAACTCGGGGAGTACATAGAGCGGGAATTCGGTTTCGGCGATTTCGTGGTGATCGACCCCGAGACGCATGAGGAGATGGCAAGGGCGCGCGACCTCTATGAGTTCGAGAACGTGATCCGCACCATTCCGCCCGCAGCTTTCCGCCGCCTGACCGACAACAATTACCTTTCCAAGTGGCTGTTTGCCAGGGGCTTGTTCCAGCTCGGGCAGAAACTGCGTCCCATACGTTCCGAGGATTACGACGACATAGAGTCGCACCGCAAGGCCGACGTGGCCGCCATCCACGACTACCGCATGTCGCAGGGCCTGGGTGTCGTGGCCGCTTTCAACCCCGAATCCTACAACGACGCCATTCGCTTCGCTCGTTTCGGGCATGATTCGATAGGCGGCAAGGCCAGGGGCCTGGCTTTCCTGAACCACATCCTGCAGAAGTACGACCTCTACGACAAGTGGGAAGACGTGCGCGTGATGGTGCCCCGCACCCTCGTGATCACCACCGACTACTTCGACCGGTTCATAGTCGAGAACGGCCTGAAATACGTAATCAACTCCGACCTGACCGACACCGAACTGCTTTCTGAGTTCGTGGCGTCCCCGCTCCCGCGTGATCTCCTGGATGCTCTCAGGGCATTCATCCGCGTGGTGCGCAGGCCGCTGGCGGTGCGGTCGTCTTCGAAGCTGGAGGATTCCTACCACCAGCCGTTCGCGGGCGTGTACTCCACCTACATGATTCCGAGCGCGCAGAACGAGGACCAGCAGCTCCGCATGCTGTCGAAAGCCATCACGAGCGTGTATGCGAGCGTGTACTTCCAGTCCGCCAGGAGCTATATTGTGTCGTCTGGCAACGTGATTTCCGAGGAGAAGATGGCCATAGTGATACAGGAAATCTGCGGCAGCAGGCAGGGGGACTATTTCTTCCCGACGCTTTCCGGAGTGGCGCGTTCCATCAATTTCTACCCCGTGGGCCACGAGAAGCCGGAAGACGGCATCGTGAAGCTCGCCTACGGCCTCGGAAAGGCCGTCGTGGACGGGGAGCAGGTGCTGCGCTTCTCGCCCCGGTATCCCAAGCACGTGCTGCAGACCTCGACCCCGGAACTGACTGTGCGTGAGACACAAAGGGTCATGTATGCAATGGACCTGCGGCCGGAGAAGTTCAAGACTTCGGTCAACGATTCCGTGAATCTCGCCCGCCTCGGGGTGGAAGATTGCCTGGACTTCCCTTCGCTGAAGCGCGTGGCTTCCACCTGGGACCTCGGCAACATGCGCATAGTTGATTCCGCCCTGCCCGAGGGGCCTAAATACATCACTTTCGCGGGAATGCTCCGCTACAACACCTTCCCGCTGGCCGAAATTGTGCAGACCCTGCTCGACATCTCCCGCACCGAAATGAAGTGCGAGGTGGAGCTGGAGTTCGCCGCCGACTTCGATCCCGACGGGCGCGGCCGCTTCTCCGTGCTGCAGGTGCGCCCCATCTCTTCCGACTCCCGCTATGCGGAGGTGGACTGGGACGAAATCGACTGCAGCGGGGCCTGGCTGCGCTCGGAGTGCGCCCTCGGCATAGGCTGGATCGAGGGGCTGCAGGATGTTGTGTACATCAAGGAATCAGCCTGGGACGTGCTGAAGACTTACGACATGGCGCGCGAGGTGTCGGAATTCAACGCCCGCATGCAGAAGGAGGGCCGGGGCTACGTGCTCATAGGCTTCGGCCGCTGGGGCACCACGCAGCCCACGCTGGGCGTGCCGGTGGGCTGGGGCGACATTTCGGAGGCAAAGGCCATTGTGGAGTGTTCGCTCGAGGATTTCCAGATAGAGCCCAGCCAGGGCACGCATTTCTTCCAGAACCTGACGTCCTTCAACGTGGGCTACATCAATGTGAACTCATTCGCCCGCCCGTCCGAGGTGCTGGATTTCAGCGTCCTGGACGCCATGCCGGCCGTCTGGGAGACGCAGTACCTGCGCCATGTGCGTTTCGCTTCGCCGCTTTCCGTCTGCATCGACGGCAAGACCGGCCGCGCTGTGATCAGCAGGAACGGATAGCTGACAGCAATACTTCGCTGAGAGTGGGGTGGGCGTGGATTATGTCGCCCGCCTGCTGCACCGTGGCTTTCATGGCAATAAGCACTGCGGCTTCGTGGATGAGGTCGGAAGCGTGCGCGCCGAGGATGTGGACGCCAAGGATGCGGCCGCTGGCTTTGTCCGCTATCACTTTGCAGATGCCGTCGGCCTCGCCGCTGGCCACAGCCTTGCCGTTGGCGCGGTAGTTGGCCTTGCCCACCGTGGTCTCCATTCCTTCGCATTCTTCTTCCGTCTTGCCGGCGCAGGCTGCCTCGGGCACGGTGAAAACGGCCGCCGGCACCACTGAGAAGTCGATTCCGTCGGGGATGCCGCAGATGTGGTTAAGGGCCCTGCGGCCCTGGGCCGAGGCCACGTGCGCCAGCATCATGCCGCCGGTGATGTCGCCCACGGCGTAGATTCCGGGCACGCTGGTCTGCATGTTTTCGTCCACCGTGATGCCGCGGGGAGTGTAGCTGATGCCGAGGTCGTCGAGATTCAGGGATGCGAGGTTGGGACGGCGCCCGACGGCCATCAGGATGCAGTCGGCTTCGGTCTCGAATTCCTGCTCGCCCTTGCTCCAGAGGACTTTGCCTTCGGATATGGCGGTCACGCGGGCGGAGGTCTCGATGGTGATGCCGCGCTTGACGAGGGCCGCTTTGAGGCGTTTGGCGAGGTCGGTGTCGAAGCGGGGGAGTATGCCGGGGCAGAACTCCAGGACGGTGACTTCGGAGCCGAATTTGCGGTAGATGGATGCGAATTCGAGTCCTATCACGCCGCCGCCGATGACGCAGAGCCGGCGGGGGACGTCTTTGAGATTGAGCATTGCGGCCGAGTCGATGGCGAGTCCGGCGCCCGGAATGGGCAGGGAGGCGCTCACGGAACCGGTGGCTATGATGATGGCGTCGGCTTCATAGATTTGGCCTGCGGCTTCCACGCTGCGGGGGCTGACCAGCTTTGCGCGCCCTTCCACGAGGGTGATGAGCTTGTTGCGCATCAACTGTGCTATGCCGGCGCGAAGCTGGGTTATGACGGCCTCCTTGCGCTCCTGGTCGGGGGCGTCCATGGCGCAGAGCGCTTTGGTGGGGATGCAGCCTTCGTTGAGGCAGGTGCCGCCCAGGGGGCCTTCGTGGATAAGTACTGTTTCAATGCCGCGGGAAGCTGCTTCCGCTGCGGTCTCGTAGCCGCCGGGGCCTGCGCCGATAATGATGATTTTCATACTGTTGGATCTACGTCTATGGTCACGCGGACCCGGCCGCCGGCCTTCTTCTCGAAGGCCCTGGCGCGGGCCAGCAGTTGTTTCTTTCGGGTGCTGAGGGTGGAGTCGCAGGGGAAGGTGAGGCGCTCCTTGTGGCCGCCGAAGTCGGTATCGATCAGGCGGGTATAAGGGGGAAGGCCGAATGCGCGCCTCTCTTCGAGGAGTTCGGCTGCGATGTCTTCGCCGCTTCGGAACACGGGGTGGTCGGCTTTCGCCGTCTGCACGATGAAGGGGCCGGCGCACTGCTCGCGCAGCATTGCGAGGGCCTGCACGGCGCGCTCGTCGGCGCGGAAATCGCCTTCGGGGAAGAGGGCGTCTGCCTGGAGCACGGCTATGAGGGCGTAGCCGCGGAGGTCGGAAAGGCGGGCCTGCTGGAGGGTGAGTATGTCCACCCGGGTGTCGGGGAAGAGATTGTGGACCTCTTCCGTGAGCTCGTCGGGCTTTTCCCAGCCGCGCACGAGGGCCACGGGGCCTTCCGCCTTGCGCGCCGCCTCCAGGAGCTTGCGGGAGATGCGGCCGAGCATGCCGTTCTTGCGGCGTTCGGCGCTGATGTCGATGATGAGTGGCGGGGGAGGCACGGTGCCCGTGTGCTGCAGCACATATTTGCCCGTGATGGCGTTGTGGAGGGATTCCAGGGACGGGGAGGGGGCGCCGAGCACCACGCGGGCGGAGTGGATGCGGCCCAGCATCACGGCGGCGTCGCGGGCGTTGTATCGGGGGGCGGGCTCGGTCTGCTTGAAGAGCACGTCCTGCTCGTTTTCCACGATTATGAGTCCGAGCCGGCTCCAGGGGAGGAAGAGGGCGCTGCGGGTGCCCACCACCACTTGCCCGCCGAAGCGGCGTATGTCGTCGGCGATGCGGCCCCTGCGGGTCTCGGTGATGTGGGAGCTGACGCAGTGGACCTGCCCGGGGAAGGACTCTTCGAATATGGTGTCCAGCTGCTCCGAAGCGGCTATTTCGGGGGTGAGGATGAGGACGTTCAGGCCCTTCCGGAGAGCCTCGCTGCAGAGCTGGAGGTAGAGGTCCGTGCGGCCGCCGCCGGTCAGCAGCAGGGGCTTCCCGGGGGCTTGCTTCGCGGCCCTGGCGCCGTCCGGTAACTTGGTGAGGGCTTCGATCTGGGCTGCGATGGCGTCGCGCTCGCTTTCAAGGCGTTCGCGGACGTTGTCCTTGTGCTTCTTGGAGAGGGCTTCCTCGCGCACAGCCAGCCTGCTTTTGAGGCGCTGGAGTATGTCCGCGGCCTTCTGCTCGCTGCGTATTTTGCCGGCCGGGTAGGCGGCCTTGAAGACCTCCCCGATGGTGCAGAGGTAGTAGTCGGAGATGAACTCCCAGAACTTCAGCTCCTCAGGGGTGACGGGGGAGAGGGCGTCCTCGACGCGGAGTATGTCCTGGATGCGGGAGCCGTCGATATCGGGCGTCACGCCTGTCTTCCAGACCACTCCCACGTAGCTTCGCCTGGCGAAAACCACCGACACCCTCGTGCCCGGCTCCAGCGGCTCCGGACTCCGGTATGTCGGCGTCCACTCCAGCCTGAGCGGCACGATGACCTGTATGTAGCACGCCTCCTTCATCGAAATACAAAAATATCAAAAATAATTTGTAAAGTCTCAAAATATTTCTACCTTTGCATCCCCAAAGGCATGGTGCTGTAGCTCAGATGGTAGAGCAAAGGACTGAAAATCCTTGTGTCGGCAGTTCGATTCTTCCCAGCACCACTTAACACGCTGAAAATCAGCAAGTTACAGAGCTTACGCACAATTTTACGCATAAAGGAAGTAAGGTTGTGCGTAATTTCTTTATATGAACTACCCTATATTATAATAGCTCGAACCGGGGGGCTACCCAGGAACGAGCCACGAAATTTCCACGGCATACGTCTGCCTTCAGAAGCTATTTCAGTCAATCAATAGAAAGATTTTCCCCCTACCCTGGAGGAAAAAAGAATCATCCCCGCAG
>JAFZVQ010000029.1 GCA_017617715.1 Bacteroidales bacterium
GGCACCGAAATGTACGGCCTTGTGTACGGCACCTTCGGTGTCGTGGCATTGCTGCTCGGCGGCATCCTCGGCGGCCTGTACGCTTCGCGCCGTGGCCTGCGCCGCGCCATGTGGCCCATGGCCCTGTCGCTGGCGCTGCCGTGCGCCGTCTACCTGCTTATGGCCATATTCCGCCCGACCAGCGTCTGGACCATCGGCTCGCTGATAGTGCTGGACCAGTTCGGATACGGATTCGGCTTCACGGCCTACACCCTGTTCATGATGCAGTTCGTGGACGGTCCGCTCAAGACTTCCCATTATGCCATCTGTACGGCCTTCATGTGGCTGTCCATGAAACTCCCGGCCCTCGTGGCTGGATACCTCCAGCAGTGGCTGGGCTATGTAGGATTTTTCACGCTCGTGATGGTGTCATGCCTCGGAACCTTCCTGGCTGCCGCTATCGCCCGCAGCAAGATACTGACTGAAACCAACATCAACCCCATAAATAAAAACTCTAAAAAGTTATGAAAAAATTATTGTTGCTCGCCGGAGTGCTGGCCCTGCTGGCCGGCTGCCGGACACAGGAGAAGCTGAGCCCCGTCCTCACCATCGAAGGCGGCCAGGTTCAGGGCGTCATGGCTGACAATGTCAAGGACGTATTCGTATTCCGCGGTATCCCTTATGCCGCACCCCCGATCAGGGAGAACCGCTGGAAAGCTCCCCAGCCCGTCGTTCCCTGGGATGGCGTGTATCTTGCCAAGCGCTTCGGCAACCCCAGCTACCAGCACATCCAGTACAAGGGTGGCTACTACACCGAGTGGGGATATGGCGACGAGGCTCCTTTCAGCGAGGACTGCCTCTATGTGAATGTCTGGACTAAGAAGCCCGGCAACACCAGCGCCAAGCTCCCTGTGGCCCTTTGGATCCATGGTGGCGGCTACCGCGAAGGTTTCGGTACTGAGCCTGAGTTTGACGCCCAGGAGTGGGCAGGCAAGGACGTCGTCCTTGTCTCCATCAACTACCGTCTCGGCGTCTACGGCTTCATGGCCCACCCGCTTCTCTCCGAGGAGAGCCCCAACGGCGTTTCCGGAAACTACGGTATCCTCGACATGATCCAGGCCCTCAAGTGGATCCAGAAGAATGTCGAGCAGTTCGGTGGTGACCCGAACAATGTCATGATCTTCGGCCAGAGCGCCGGCGGCGGTGCTGTCCGCACCCTCTGCGAGTCTCCTCTCGCCCGTGGCCTCTTCCACAAGGCGGTCATCATGAGCGCCGGCGGCCTCACCGTTCCCAACGCCAATGCTGCAGCCGGCCGTGGCCGCGGTGGTTTCCCCATGATGGGATTCCCCGGAGCCCAGGCCGAGCCCAAGCTCGCTCCTTACAAGGCTCCCGTCGCTCCTGAAGGCCTGAGCGCTTTCGAGCGTGCAGAGTTCAACAGCAAGGTCGTCCTCGACTGGGGTGGCTACAACACCCTCGAGAAGATGCGCGCTGCCGATACCGAGACCATCCACTCCATCGGTGCAGTCTATGCTTCCGCCACCGGCAACCGTGAGAGCCTCAGCGGCAGTCCTCTCGTGGACGGCTATGTCTCCAAGGAAAGCTTCGACGCTGCCGCCCTTGACGGCACCCTCGCCGACGTTCCTTACATGATCGGCTATACCATGAACGACATGGGCAACCTCTCCGGCGGCATCGAGGCCTTCTGCTTCAACCGCGAGGAGAAGGGCAACAAGGCATGGGCCTATGAGTTCGCCCGTCCGCTCCCGGATGATGGTTCCCACCCTGAGGTTACCGTCCGTCTGAAGGGCGCATTCCACTCCTCTGACCTCTGGTATGTCTTCAGATCCCTGCAGCATGGCTGGCGTCCTTGGACCCAGGGCGACTGGGATCTCTCCGAGAAGATGCTGACCGCATGGACCAACTTCGCCAAGTACAGCGATCCTAACGGCCCTAACGGCGGCGAGTGGACCCCTTGCACCAAGGAGAACAACAACTTCATGATCTTCAAGCTCGACAAGGACGACAAGGAAGCCTCTGAGATGGGACAGCCTGTCACCGAGCTCGGTTACTAGTTGAAGATTTGATGTAATGAAAAGGCTGACCATTGGCCTGGCCGTACTTCTTTTAGCCCTGGGCGCTTGCGCCCGGGGCGTTTCGAGCACACCCTCTCCGGCGGCCCCGGGGGACTCCCCGGAAGCCGTCCATAAGGACTCCCGGGAGGTAATCCCGGGAGTCGAGGTGCTCGAACGCTCGGGCTTTGAATGTCTCCGGGGCAAGAAAGTCGGCCTGCTCACCAATCCAAGCGGTATCGACCGTAACCTCAGGTCTACGGTCGATATCCTTTTTACCGCTCCGGAAGTCGAGCTCAAGGTGCTGTTCGCCCCTGAGCACGGCGTCCGCGGCGACGTCTATGCCGGCGGCCGCCTGTCAGACACGGTCGACGAGGCCACAGGCCTCCCGGTCCGGTCACTCTACGGCAGCACGCGCACTCCCACCCCTGAGATGCTCAAGGGACTGGACGCCGTGGTGTACGACATCCAGGATGTCGGCACGCGTTCATACACCTTCATCAGTTCCCTCGGCCTGCTGATGCGCGCCTGCGCGGAGCAGGGCGTCGAGGTCGTCGTCCTCGACCGCCCCAACCCGCTCGGCGGGCTCAAGGTCGAGGGCTGCCCCGTCGAGGACGGGTACTATTCCTTCATCAGCCAGTTCCATATCCCATATGTCTATGGGCTCACGGTGGGGGAGCTGGCGAAACTGATCAACGAGGAGGGCTTGAACCGCGGCGAGAAGGGTAATCTCCCTCACAGGACCTGCAAACTCACGGTCGTCCCCATGGAGGGGTGGACCCGTGACATGACCTTCGCCGACACCGGCCTTCCGTGGGTGCTCCCTTCGCCCAACATCCCGTATCCCCAGAGCGCGCAGGGGTATCCTGCCGCGGGGATCCTGGGCGAGCTGGGCTTCGTGAACATCGGCGTCGGCTACACGCTCCCGTTCGGCTGCTTCGCGGCCGAATGGATCGACGCCGACGCACTCAAGGCCCGGCTTGATTCGTACGATGTCCCGGGCGTTTCCTTCCGGACCATCCACTACAAACCCACCTCCGGAGCCGATTCCGGCAAGCTTTTGCACGGAGTCCAGTATTATTTTTCAGATTATTCGAAGGCGGAACTTACAATGGTGCAATTCTTTGTGTTACAGGCTCTTCACGAGCTCTATCCGGGCCGCAACCCCTTCGCGCGCGACAAGATTTCCATCTTCGACCGCGTTTGTGGTACGGATTGTGCAAGAGTGGCTTTCGAGAAGAGCTTCAAAGCCCAAGACTTCAGGACCGTATGGTTCAAGGATGTCGAAGCTTTCAAGAACCTTTCGAAGAAGTACTACATGTACTGATGAGTCACTAACCATTAAAAATTTAGAGCCATGAGAACCACATTCAAAATCGCACTTGCCAGCGTCCTGGTTTTCACCCTCGCCGCTGCAGCGCCCGAGCTCAACGCTCAGGCAAGACGTAGCACCACTACGACTTCCACTTCGAGCTCTTCCGATAACAAGTCCGCCGCAACCGCCAGCAGAAGCACCGCTTCTTCCAGCTCCACGGCTTCCAGAAGCACTTCGACTGCCACGCGCAGCGCCGGTACTACAGCCAATCGTCAGAGCAATACTTCCACTTCCACCGCCGCCCGTCAGGGCAGCACGGCCACCAGGAATACCGCAGCCCCTTCGGGCAGCACTTCCACTCAGGTCAACCGCCGCAGCAACAGCACCGGTACCACCACTACCGGAAGCCAGGTGAACCGCAACACCGGCAGCAACGGCAACACCGGTAATACCGGCAACGCCGCTGCCCGCCGCAACAACGGCACCACCACTTCCGGCAGCACTGCCGCAAGGCAGAACAACGGTACCACCCGCTCTGCGGGCAACGCCGCTGCGACCACCAATGAGACTCCTTCCAGAAGGGTGACGACCACTTCCCGCTCCGCCAACACCGGTGCGGCCGAGGCTCCCACCACCCAGAACACCACTCCTGTGAGGACGGTACGTTCCAATGCCAAAGCGACGTCCAGCAATGGCCTGACCTCCGCTCCGGAGGCCTCCGCAGCCAAGGCTAACGTCAGCCGCGGAGGAGCCGCCACCAACAACAGGGGCGCCGTTCCCAATGTCAACTACAGCACCGGTCATGACGACCGCGGCAACATCCGCATGGATGACAACAGGAATCTTAACAGGATTCCTCCGCGCGAGCGCGACTTCATGACCCACGACAGACCCGGAGCCTTCTTCGGACACGATCCTCACTTCTTCGGATACAGGGTGCAGACCCTTCCTCCGAGATACCGCAGGATCTCCCACTGGGGCAGGGACTATTACTTCTACAACAATGTCTATTACATCCGCTACGGCAACTGGTACGTGATCACACGTCCTCCTTTCGGAGTAATGATCGATATTGCACTTCGCGACCTGACATTCGCCTCTGTAAGGTTCTCGTACTACCACAACGTATATCGCACGTTCGATATCGTTGACAGCAACTACAGGACCATCCTCGAGCAGAACCGGGAGATCGCCCGGAACAACGCCCTGCTCGCAAGGCAGAATTCGGCGCTCGCGCTGAACTCCAACAGAGCCCTCTCGGCCTATGAGATCGCTTCCGCCCTCGGACTTGTCCAGAGCTTCGCGAACATCAACACCGAGTACTTCTATGAGGACGGCGTCTTCTACGTCGCCACCAAGAAGAACCGCTACGAGGTCATCGTACCTCCTGCAGGAGCTCTGGTGAACGAACTTCCGGATGACTACGACACGATCGTACTCAACGGAGTCGAGTACTACAAGGTCGATGACACCGTCTATCGTCTGGTACTCGTCGACGGCATCCCCGCCCTCGAGGTCCTCGGACAGATGTACGGCGACATGGCCAGGAAGTACAACTACTACTATTAGAAACTTGCGCGGCCTCTGTGCCGCAACAGGATAGCACACAGGACCGGCGGCCTTCGGACCGCCGGTTTTTTGTCGTTTTCGTCAGATCCTTTTGATTCCGTGCGGAAAAACGCCCGAAATCCGCACCGTTTGGGCGAAAAGGGCAATTTCGTGCGGGAAATGGGCCAAAACCCGCACGGAAGTGTGGGGCTGACCCTGTTGACAGTGGTGACCGAGGAGTCCTGTCAGAGGATGCTGAAGATACGTTCGAGGGCGGTACGGGGGCCGCTGGAGAACAACCTTATGTCGGCGGTCTGAGGGCTGACCGATTCACCATCGGGGTGAGTGACCCTTCCTGGGTCGTCGCTGGGCTGAACGGGTTGGCTATCGAGTGGGGTAACAGGGCCATGATTGTCGCTGAGCTGGGAGGGCTGGCCGTCGCGGCGGACGAGGCCGCGGTCCTCCATGACGTGGAGGATGTGACGAGCGGCGGCGGGAGCCGGGTCGATGACCGTGACGCCGGGGCCGGCTATGCGCTCTATGAGGGGCTGGAGGAAGGGGTAGTGCGTGCAGCCGAGCACGATCATGTCGGCCCCGGCGTCCAGCAGCGGCTCGACGCTGCGGCGCACGACCGTTTCGGCTTCGGGGCCGTCGAGGA
>JAFZVQ010000030.1 GCA_017617715.1 Bacteroidales bacterium
CATGACCCTCAACGGAGCCAACCTGAAGGTCGAAAAGGCAGGTCTCTACGACATCACCCTCACCTTCAAGCTCGCACAGGGCTCTTTCGACAAGAACTTCAGCTACACCGCAGTGTGCACCCAGGAATCCAACCTTCCTGAAGAGATGTACATGATCGGCGAAGGCATCGAAGGATGGGGCCTTGAAGACAATCCTTCCCAGGCAGTTGCAATGCATCCGTTCCACAGCCAGCCCGGTTGCTTCTGGGCAATCCGCTATATCGAGGCAGGCAAGGGCTTCAAGTTCAGCACTGTCAACACCAAGTGGGGCTCTGACTTCACCGACCTCGGCAATGGCACCGGCTTCACAGTCGCTGGTGGCAACTGCTCTGTTGCTGAAAGTGGCCTCTACACCCTCCAGGTCGACTACGAAAACAGCAAGGTTATCGTAGAGCCCGCAGTCATCATCGGTATGGATGCTCCTTTCGGAAATGGTGGTTGGGACAAGACCCTCGAGGCTGCCAAGTTCACCATCAATGGCAAGCTCGCTTCCAAGACTGCAGTTGCAGCCGGTAACATCCGCACCTTCGTTTCCTGCACGCTCAACGGCGATTGGTGGCATGCAGAGTTCGTTCCCAAGGACGGCAAGATCGTTTACCGCGAGGCCGGTGGCGACCCTGAGGCAATCGCAATTGCAGCAGGCCAGACCCTGACTTACGACTTCAACGCCGGCACCGGTGTTATCAAGTAAGCGGATACGCCTTTGATTTTTGCCTGCAAGCCCCTGATACGGACTTGCAGGTCCTGTTAAAAGATACGCCATATATGAAAAGAATCGCGACCGCCTTTCTGCTTTTTGCACTGCTGACAGCCGCCTCCTGCGGCAAGAATCCGCAACCGGGAAAGGATACTTTCAAAACCCCTGTCTACGCCTCCGGCGAGAAGCAGGGGCATATCACATATCAGCTTCTGATTTACACTTTCGCCGACAGTAACAGCGACGGAATCGGAGATTTCAAGGGGATAGAATCCAAGCTTGATTATCTCGACGGCCTTGGAGTGTCTGCAATCTGGTTGTCCCCCGCCCATCCGTCGGATTCCTATCACGGCTACGATGTCACCGATTATTCGGCTCTGAATCCCGACTTCGGCTCTGAAGCCGATTTCCGGTCTTTGCTCGATGCCGCACACGCAAAGGGCATCAAAGTCTATATGGATTTTGTGCTGAATCATACGGGCAAAGGTCATCCCTGGTTCGCGGAGGCGAAGAGAAGTGTAGAGAACCCAAAGTTCGAATGGTATCACATCTCATCGGATCCCGCCACGGATATCGCAACCCACAAGTTCCCCATGCTGACGGGCTATTATTCGAACGAGTGGCACGATGTGACGGTCGGTGAGATCGGTTACGTCGGACGCCTGCACTTCAAGGTCGACTTCTCCGGCAGCGTCCGCACGTTGACTGTGACCGAATCTTCCGAAGCGGCACAGGCTTCCAACACCGACAGTTCCGTGAATATGTTCCTCTGGATCGGGGAGCCCGGCAAGGCCGTAAGGATGTACAAGACGGGGAATTCCATCTACGAGATAACCATGGACGTGGACTCTCCCTGGGGGGTTCTCGTGCGCACTTCCGATACCAGTTGGGACAATGGCACAAAATGGGGCGCGCCCAAAGGCAAGAACGTGCTGACCTTCGGAGAGCCTCTGGCACTCAGCACGGATGACGCCCAGGACATCCTGTTCGGCGCGGCCCAATCCATGAAGTTCCAGGGAGCTTTCGGCAGCTGGATGCCGGATATCAACTTTGGCGCCGTGGAAAATGCATGCACATCGGAGCCCTTCAAGGCGCTGGCCGCGTCGGCGGACAAATGGATTGATATGGGCGTGGACGGTTTCCGCCTGGATGCCGTCAAGCACATTTACTCAAGCGAAAAAGGGCCCGAAAATCCCGCCTTCCTCAAGCAGTGGTACGACAGGTGCAATACCAACTATCGCCAATCCCACGACAGCGATATATACATGGTTGGCGAGGTGTGGATGAGCGCATCCGAGGTGGCCCCGTATTACGAGGGCCTGCCCGCCTGCTTCGAGTTCGACTTCTGGGAGAGGCTGAAGTGGGTGCTGCAACAACGCACCGGTTGCTATTTTGCAAACGACCTGATTGGTTACCGCAAGACCTACGCGGCCGTTCGGAGCAATGCCATCCCCGCCACCAAGCTGACCAACCACGATGAGACCCGCGCGGCCACCATCCTGAACAAGGACATCCAGAAGCTCAAGCAGGCCGCGGCTTTCCTTATGAGCGCGGAGGGCGAACCCTATATTTATCAGGGAGAAGAGCTTGGATATTGGGGCAAGGATAGCGACGATGGCGGCAGGGATGAATTAGTGCGCGCACCCATAGTCTGGGACAAGGTCTACTCCGCGGCCACGAAGAAACTCGACGGCCATTTCGACATGACCATGCTCAACGACGAAATCTCCGTGGCGGCACAGGAGGCCGACGAGAACTCGCTCCTGAGGGTTTATTACGAGTGGACCCACGCACGCAACAGCTGCGCTGCGCTTGCCGGCGGAAAGATGTCCGCCCATTCCAAATACAACAATAACAACACCCAGGACAAGACCGTCGCCGCCTGGTATATGACTGCTTCCGACGGCTCCAAGGCCCTGGTCCTGCACAATGTAGGATCCTCGGCCGCGACGCTGTCGCTGCCGGACGACAAGCTCTCCGACGAAGTGGTTTCCCTGGGTTCCGTATCCGTTTCCGGCAGTTCGGTGGAATTGGGAGCGAACTCCTCGGTTGTTTTCAAACAATAGTTATCATATGAGAAATCTGATTCTTGCCGCTCTGGCGGCGCTGGTGCTGGGAGCATGCTGCGGCCCCAGGCAGAACGTGCATGCAGACTGGATGTACGATACCGTGGTGTACGAGGTCAACGTGCGCCAGTTCAGCCCGGAGGGCACATTCAAGGGCGTGGAGGCCCAGCTTCCCCGCCTGAAGGACCTCGGGGTGGACATCCTCTGGCTGATGCCCGTAAACAAGATAGGGGTAGAGGGGCGCAAGGGTACGCTCGGCAGCTACTATGCCATCTCCGACTACAAGGACGTGAACGAGGAGTTCGGCACCATGCAGGACTTCGAGGACCTGATTGCGGCCGCGCATGAGCAGGGTTTCCGCATCG
>JAFZVQ010000002.1 GCA_017617715.1 Bacteroidales bacterium
GGCATAGACAATAATGCATCGGAAATCCTCCGAAACCTTCCATCCCTCGATGAGCTGCGTCGCCCGGATAATGCAGCATCCGCCCCGCTGAATCTCAAACTCTTTGTCATTGAAGTTGATGGTGGCCGTCCCGTCCAGGCAAAGCAGATGCGTCAGATAGAGGCTCACATCGCCTTGTCCCAGCGAATCAATGGAATGCCGTATGATAAGGTTTTCTGCCATAACTTGTTGCAAGATACGAAAAAACGGCCGCTTTCGGAAATTTTGGTGCAAATCTCCGCAAAAGTGGAAACAATCCATCCGAAGAAAACGATTACCTTTGTAAAAGGAATAACACAAAATGACATATGCAAAACTTTGATTACCAAACCCCAACCCGCCTGATTTTTGGAAAGGGCGTCGTGGAGCAGCTGCCCGCAGTGATGGCGCAGTTCGGCAAAAAAGTCCTCCTCACCTACGGCGGAGGCAGTATCAAGAAGATTGGCCTGTACCAGAAGGTGCTGAAACTGCTCAAGGATTTCGAAATCGTTGAGTTATCCGGCATCCAGCCCAATCCCAAGTACGACCCCAGCGTTTTGGAAGGCGTACGCCTTTGCAAGGAGCACAAGGTGGATGTCATCCTTTCCGTAGGCGGCGGCTCTGTGCTGGACTGCTCCAAGGCAATTGCCACCGGCGCCTGCTATGACGGAGACCCCTGGGACCTCATTTCCTACAAGGTGAAAGCGCAGGCCGCCCTGCCCATCGTAGACATCCTCACCCTGGCCGCTACCGGCAGCGAATATGACTGCGGAGGTGTCATCTCCCGCACGGAGACCAACGACAAGATCGGTTACAT
Organism: Bacteroidales bacterium; assembly: GCA_017617715.1. GTDB lineage: Bacteria > Bacteroidota > Bacteroidia > Bacteroidales > UBA932 > Cryptobacteroides. Next base: position 836 of record JAFZVQ010000002.1, read on the forward strand.
CGACGAACATCTCTTCCCGGTCGTATCCTTCCTCGACCCCACCTACACCTTCTCCGTAAGCCGCAAGCAAACCGCTGCGGGCATTGCCGACGCGATGAATCACACGATGGAACAGTACTTCGTGGAAGACGCCACGCTGCTGAACGACGGTTTCTGCGAGAGTATGCTCCGCAGCCTGATGGAGAACGGCCGAAAGTGTCTGGAGAATCCCGAGGACTATACCGCACGGGCCGAGATGATGCTCGCCTGTACCTACGGCTGCAACGGCATCCTGGCCCTGGGGAACAGCGAATCCGGCTGGCCCTGCCATGGCATCGAGCACGCCCTCAGCGCATACTACGACATCACCCACGGCGAAGGGCTGGCCATCATCACGCCGCGCTGGATGCAGCACATCCTCAGCGAACGCACCCTGCCGCGCTTCGTCAAGTACGGCATCAACGTCTTCGGCATCGACCCGTCACTGGGCAAATGGGAGATTGCCCGTAAAGCCATCGACGAGACCTATCGGTTCTTTGAGTCCATCGGCATTCCGATGCACCTGCGCGAGGTGGGCATCGACGATAGCAGAATCGATGAAATGGCCCACCACATTGCCGTAAACGAAGGCTTGGAGAACGCCTACGTCCCGCTGGACGAAGTGGCCATCAAGGAAATCCTCGTCGCAAGCCTGTAACGCTAGCCCTCTGATACTGAAACCGGCTGGCAGAGCAATTCCGTCAGCCGGTTTTTACGACTACTAACGCTTTACAGTTCAACAACTGAATATTTCGTCGTACCCAGACCGGCCTCTTCGCCGCGATAGACGATGCGGGTGCCGTGACGCTGGTTGATGCGCTCCAGCAGGGCCTTGGTGTCGTTGTTCTCGTCGTTCGGGAGATTGAAGACCTGGTCCAGGCAGAACTTGTCCAGGGCCACAGGGTCCAATGAAGCAGCGATGCCGATGTCCTGGATTGTGGGGGCATGCGGGTTGCCGTCGCAGTCACAGTCGATGGAAATGTTGTTCATTACATCGATATAGACGATGCCGTTCTTTCCTTTGAAATACTCGTGTACGGCCTGTGCTGCAGCGCTCATGGACTCAATGAAGGGCGTATTATTCTCCGGCGAATTCATCCAGCCTTCCGGCAGGTTTTGCCACAGTTGGTTGTAGTCTTCGGCCTTGCCGGCAGTATGGATGTATGTCTTACCATTGCGGGATGCAACGCCGATGGAGGCGTTCTTGAGGACGCCGCCAAAGCCGCCCATTGCGTGTCCTTTGAAATGGGCCAGGTTAATCATAAAATCGTAGTTCTGCAGGTGCGAGCCTACGATGTCGTACTTGATCCACTTGTCATCCACCACGGGAATCTTCATTTCGCCTTCCTCGTCCATGATGTCTACGGTGGCGATGGCCGTGTATCCGTGCTCCTCGATGGCTTTCCAGTGGTCGGCCGTCTGCTGGCGGTTGCCGGCATAGGCGGTGTTGCATTCCACCAGGTTGGCATTCACCTTCTTCACCAGCGGGCCGATGAGTTCCGGGCGCAAGTGGTTACTCAGCATGGACTCACCGGTGGAAATCTTCACAGCCACCCGGCCCTTGGCCTCGACGCCCAGGGCTTCGTAAACCTTAATCAGTCCTTCCGGTGAAATGTCCTTGGTGAAATACACCACGGAGGCATTTTCATCAGCAGTTTGCGCTTTCTTGTTGTTATTCTGCCCGCAGGACGGCAATACCATTGCCATCGCCGCCAAAACTATCAGTATTCTTTTCATGTGTGTACTTTTATTCAGTGAATGCTTTCCCAGCACCCCAAGCCTGGCCTACGACCTCGCCGAGGGCACGGTAGCACATGCTGGCGGCGTCGAAGACGATGGGCTTGAGCTTGGCCAGGTCAATCTTTCCGCCAGTGAGGATGCTCTCATCGGCACTCTGGTTGATGACTTCGCCGATGAGCATTCCGTCCTCAAAGCTCACCACCTTGCATTCCAGCGTAAGCGGATATTCGTTGATGATAGGAGCGTCCACATTAGGACTGGGGGTGACGGTGAAGCCTACTTTCGCCACCTTATCCGGCACTTTATTGCCGCTCACCAGGCCGAAATAATCGGACTCGGCCACCGTTCTTTCATCGGCAAAACTGACGGTGAAGGCACCGGTCTTTCCCAGATTGTCAGTGGTCTTGTGTTTAGACAGGCTGATGACGATCTGCTTATAGTCCAGCTGCCCGGCCCAGGCGGCCATCATAACGTCGGGAGTCTTGTTTTCGTCCCAGGTAGCAATCATCACGCACGGCTGCGGCGTGGTCACAAGGGCGTGGTTGGGACCGAAATTCTTGCGTCCGGCCACTTCCTGGAGGGGCTTGTCATTGTTCATGGTCTCGGTGGTTTTATGGTCCGTGTTTTTGCAGCCTGCTATAACGAGCAAGGCGCTGATGGCAAAGATAATGGATTTCTTCATCATTTACAGCATATTATACTGTTCATCGGTTACCGGCTCCAGCCACTCGTTGCTGTGGCCCGGCTTCATATCGGTATGGTAGGTCAGGTGCTGCATCCAGCTATCGGCTGCGGCACCGTGCCAGTGCTTGGCGCCTTCCGGGATGGCAATGACCACGCCGGGGACAAGTTCCACGGCGGGCTTGCCCCATTCCTGGTACCAGCCGCGACCGCTGACGCATACGAGTACCTGCACGGCGCCGTGGTGGACGTGCCAGTTGTTGCGGCAGCCCGGCTCGAAGGTGACGTTCGCCATCCCACCGTCCATGACGGCAAGATAGCTGTTACCGGTGAAATACTGGGCATATGCGGTGTTCGGCTCGCCGATCGGCCAGGGCGACTGGGCGCACACTACATCCGTTTTCCCGTCCACGGCGGCAGCGATGGCGGCTTCGCAGCGGAGCGATTCGGCCTGCAGGCCATGGGCTTTCAAAGCTACGGGAATGGCACGCAGCTGTTCTTCGGTGACGCCCATGTTCAATGCACCGCGGACGTGCGCCTGAAGCTGCGGCATCACGTTCTCCAGGCCGCTGAGGGCGCTGACGGTGACCAGTTCCCGGTCGGCATGGCTGAGGTTGTCACGGGCGAAGATGTCGCCGAAGAGATGAGCCTTCAGATAGTAATCCTCTGCTGGGGAAAAGACATAGTTGAAGGCACGGCCGCTGAGTTTTGTCTGCACTTCCGTGCCTTGTTTCAATGCATCGTAACCTACCGGAAAAACGGATGCATCTACGCCTTCTTCAGTTGCTTTCCCTTCGGTCTTACGCTCATCCAGCACACGCTGCAAAGTGCCCAGCGCGTTCAGGGAACGGGGGAAGCCCGTATAGGCATAGAGCTGGCTCAGGGCCTCTTTGACATGGCTGACCGTCAGTCCGGCGTCAAGGCCTTCGTCGATGGCTTTAGCAAGGGCGACATAATCGGCCTTGGCTTCGTTGCAGGCAATGGCCGACATCAATGCCGCCTGCTCAGGATTAAAAGAAAGAGAATTCATTTCTTTTTGGTTTTTGGTATTGTTACCACAGGACGCTATAACCAAAAGCACTACGGCGGCACTTATGAGGGCTCTCTTCATGATTATTGCCGGTTGGACTTGATAATATCCATCAGTGAAACGTTCGGGTTGCGGTAGCGGGCTTCGGGATTGCGCTCGCCGGGCCACTGGGGGTTCATGGATTTGAGCGTGAGGGCCTTCTGCGGGCAGGCGTGGACACAGGCAAGACAGAATTCGCACTTGCCGGCGAACTGGAGGCCGTCATTACCCAGAGAGAAGTTCTTGTGCGGACAAACCTTCTCGCAGGTCATGCACTCCACGCAGCGGTCCTTTTTCAGTTCCAGCAGGCGCTCTGCCGTCATATTGTAATGCTGGTCCTGCATGCCTTTGAGCATATCTTTGCTGAAGGCCGGCATGCCCGGCTCCTGCACCATGGCCTGGACATAATTCTTCTGCGCGCCCACATCTTCCAGCAGTTTCGCCAGGTTTTCGTCCACGTGCTTGTCAATCTTCACCTGCTCGTTCATGTCGAAGACCGGAAGATAGTTGTCTACCATCAAGATGGTATTGATGTAGTTGAAGTTGACGCCCTTCTCCTTGGCGTAGTCCCGCACCCATTCTGCCACAATGGCGCTGGCGTTGCCGAAGGTGATGATGGAGAAGATATAGGGGGCCTTGAAGGTGTTCTTAGCCAAGAATTCCTGCACGATTACAGGGGCGCCGGATGCGTAGTCCGGAAAAACGAAGCCAATCTCATCGGCCTCATAGGTCTGTTTGCCCTTCTTGAGCTCCTGCGGGATGCTCAGCGGGGCGTCGGAGAACTGCCGGGCTACAAACAGGGAATTACCGGTGGCGGTGAAGTAGAAGACCAGACGCTTTTTACCGGCGGCGCGGTCCTTCAGGATTGCGGCGTGGGTCCTGGGGGCGCAGCCGGCCATGGCGACAGCGGCCAGACTGGCGCCCATCAGTTTCAGTGCATTTCTTCTGTCCATAGTGGTAGATTTTTAACCGTAAGTTTCAATGAGATATTTGACAAAGTTGGGATCCTGGAAGTTGATGAACCCCGCGTCTTCCTGGTTCATCTGCGCAATCATCTGCATCTCGTTGGAAGAGAGCGAGAAGTCGAAAATGTTGAAATTCTGCTCCATCCTCTCCTTGTGCGAGGACTTGGGAATGGCAACGATACCGCACTGGGTAAGCCAGCGGAGGGCCACCTGCGCGGCGGTTTTGCCATAGCGCTCGCCGATGGCTGCGAGTTCCGGATTCTTGACGATCCCTTCCGCTCCCTGGCCGCCCAGCGGCCCCCAGGCCATCATCCTGGTATCCGCTTCCACCAGAACGGGTTCAATACCCGTCTGCTGAATCATCACGTTGCACTGTAGCTGGTTCACCATCGGCTTCAGATCCACGTAATGGGCGA
>JAFZVQ010000031.1 GCA_017617715.1 Bacteroidales bacterium
AATAAAAGCCGCCTAGGCCGCGACTTTCAGTGGGGCTCGAATCAAGCTTGATGCTCAAAAGGGTTGTCAACCCTTCAGCGAAATCCCCGTGACGATTCCGATGCAAAGGTAATGCTTTTTCCTGATTCTGCAAACAAATCGACACGGGGGATTCCGGGTCAAGCCCGGAATGAGGAAGGGGCAAGCCCCGGAATGACGGTGGAGAGTAAAAACGCTATCTGATTAATACACGGACGGACATCAAGAACCCTTTCGTCGGTTTCTGCGACTAAAAAAGATGCAAGTGATGAGAATGGTAATAATCATGCTTACTTATATGATGCAAAAACACGGCCATTCGTTTCATCAGGATATCTTGCCAGTCGCGTCCTTCCCGCGTCCATCGACCTAACCCTTCCATCACCCTTGCAACAACCGGCAATTCTTCCTATCTTTACGACACCCGATGGTCGTGAATTCGGCCGGTAATGAAACCAGGAGCATCCGGGCTTCCCCCTCCGGGAAGCGGCTCCCTTCACAAAGCATATCGTTTTCAGTTAGAGGAAAGGCATTCCTAGATCGGGTGTGCCATGCCCTGATGCAATCATCCACACTTTTATTTCAAGCACTATGCGTATCAACAAAGAAGAGATTCCCCGTGGTGATACACCGGAGGAAATCAAGAAGAGATCTGACATTATCTGGAGTTTTTACCAAGAATGGAAGACCGAGAATCCGAATCAAAGGGTCTATAATCATCGATTAAAAGACTACATCAATGTCAGAAAGATATCAATTGATGAGACAGCACGACATGCTTCAAAAAAGTATCTCTCAACATTGGCTGTTCTTCAACTTGATGCAATTCTGGCATGCGCAAAACTGATTAAAACCGGGAAAACAGAAAAGCGTGCCAATCAACAAGAATTCAAGGCCATGTTGGTTATGCTATACGAATGTCCTGGGATAGGAACCGTCAAACTCCTAGTCGGAATCCGACACAAAACGCTTCTCAAGGTTCAGTACTGTATTACGGCACTTGAAGTCGAGTAACAAATGAGGCACCTCGGTTAGAGATGCCTCATATCTTTGCCCCGGTCCTGCGCAGTTCCGATTTACCTTTTCGGTGGGCCCCACCCTGGCGGGGACTTCATGCACTACGGTTTATTAGCCCCGAAGACTGCGTCTTAACTGACCACTGCAAAGGTAAAGCTTTTTCCTGATTTTGCAAACAATTCGTGCGACAGATTCCCGGTCAAGCCGGGAATGACGGCGGTTTTTTTCCCCCCCCCATCGGCCTGACTCTTCCATGACACGCCAGCGTACAAGGCAACCAAAACTTTATTATCTTTGCACAAAACCACATCGACCATGAAAACACTTCTCCTCGCCATCGCCCTGCTGCTACAGACCCCGGGCGAACCGTTCGAACCGTTCACGTTCGTGCAGATGAGCGATCCCCAGATCGGGTTCTTCGACCGGTCGGCGGGGTATACCCAGTCGGATTCGCTGTTCAAGGCGGCCGTGGACCTGGTCAATGCCTTGAATCCCGCCCTCGTCGTGATGACCGGCGACCTGGTCAACACCCCCGGTGACGCCGTGCAGGATTCCATCTACCGCGTGCGCGCCGCCGAAATCAAGGCCCCCATGTACATCATTCCGGGGAACCACGACATCATGGGCTTCACCCGCGAGAAACAGGCCGATTTCATCGCCAAGCGCGGCAACGACCACTTCTCATTCCGGCACCACGACTGCGCGTTCATCGGCATCGACACGAACTGCATCAAGGACGGTGCGACGGACGCCGAGGCCGAGCAATGGGCCTGGCTCGAGCAGGAACTCGCCGCCGCCGAGGGTTGCAAGTACACCTTCGTCTTCGTCCACTGCCCCGTGATCCGCGAGTCGATGGACGAGCGCGAGGACAACTCCAACTTCTCGCTGGAACAGCGCCAGCGCTACATCGGCCTATTCAAAAAGTACGGGGTCGACGTCGTTTTCGCCGGCCACACCCACCAGGAATATGACGCCACTGTCGATGGCATCCGCTTCTTCACCGCCGGCCCCGTGGGCAACGCCCTCGGCCACGGCAAGCCCGGCTACGCCGTCGTCAAGGTCGATGAAAACGGCGTTAACGCCACCTACGTCCCCACCCCCGGCGTCAAGCCCCGCCGGATGGGCCCGCCTCCCGGCGGTCGTCCCGGTGGCCCCGGCGGCATGCCTCCCTTCGGACAGCGGCCGTAACGCATTTGCAACCAGATTGAAAAAGGAGGAAGGGAATGCTCCCCTCCTCCTTTTTTCATCGGCCTTCGTAGTCCCCTCCCGGCATATGCTAGTTGCCCTCCCCTCCCGACACCTGTGACAGGGGTTGCCGATGCGCTGGCGCAGGTACATACACTTCTTGGCGCAGGTGTACCCACTTCTTGGCGCAGGTGAGGTTTTTCCCTGGAGACCTGCGCCACTGTAGCTCGTAGAACCCCATTTCGCGGCGCAAGTCCCCACCCTTTTTCCACACCTGCGCCACAAACACCCGCAACCTGCGCCAGCGACCCTCAGCACCTGCGCCGGCAGGGCTGCGCCGCCAACCCGAAATTCGCAACGCGCGGCAATGTGCCCCTGAGGCCCCTGGAAGGGGTATTGCGATGCTCTGCGAGGCAATTTGGCCTCGCAGAGCGCGGCGATGTGCCACAGAACGCCATAGAATGGCATTTGAGATGCGCTGTGAATTTCGGGTTGGGGATGGCTTGGGGGTGATTCCTACTGGCGTCGTAGGATGGTGGGGCCAAGTAGGAGATTTTCAGTATATTTGCACTATGGAAATCCTCAGAGCGACCAAGACCGCCGAGCAGGCCGGTGCGTACTATGTGCGCATCCAGTCGATGGCGCGCAAGCACCAGATTCCGCTGCAAGTGGAGTTCGATGAGCACGATACGCCCGAGACGAAGTATATCGTGGCTGTCGATGACTATCTGCCCGTCGCCACGTGCAGGCTGTATGCCATCGACACGGAGCGCGTGATGCTGGGCCGGATCGTGGTGCTGCCCGAGTATCGGCACCAGGGCCTTGGCACCCTCGTCGTCCGCGAGGCCGAAGCCTGGGCTCGCGAGCTCGGCTTCCGCACCGCCGTCCTCGAAAGCCGCGACAACAAGGTCCATTTCTACGAAACCCTGGGCTACACCGCCGACTTCTCTCACCGGATCGTCGGCGACACCTTCACCTGCTATCGCATGGAAAAGCCCTTATAATCAATACCTATGAAACGAAGAGAATTCCTGGAGAAATCGGCCTTGGCGGCGGGAGGCGCGGTGCTTTCCGCGACGGGGGTCGAGGCTCTGGCCAAACAAGCTGACACTAAGAAAATGAAAGTATTACTGATTAACGGAAGCCCCCACGACAAGGGGAACACGTTCACCGCGCTCTCGGAGGTCGCGAAGACCCTGGAGCAGGAAGGGATCAAGTGCGAGATGGTTTGGATCGGGAACAAGCCGGTGCGCGGGTGCATCGCCTGCGGCGGGTGCGGCCGGAAGCCCGGTGCTTGTGTGTTCGATGACGATGTGTGCAACAGCATCAGCCGCAAGTACACGGAGGCCGATGCGCTCGTGGTCGGCTCGCCCGTCTATTACGGCCAGCCGAACGGCGCGCTTTTGTCCGTCATCCAGCGGTCGTTCTATTCCAATGGACGGTCCATCTCCGGGAAGCCCGCCGCGGCGGTGGCGGTGTGCCGGAGGGGCGGCGCGACGGCCGTGTACGAGTCGCTCAACATGCCGTTCCAGATGATGAATATGCCGATTGTGACCTCCCAGTACTGGAACATCGTCTACGGTGCGTCTCCGGGCCAGGCGGCCCTGGACACGGAAGGTATGCAGACGATGCGCACCCTCGGCCACAACCTGGCCGCGCTGCTCAAGGCGACCGGCGGCGTGCCCGCGCCCGGAAAGGGCGCTGACGAGTCCTTCCAGATGATGAACTTTATCCGTTAGGGATGCGGGTCGGAATCATCGGCCTCCTGGCACTTGTCCTGGCGCTGGCGGGGTATGTGTGCTGGCACCTGTGGCGGATTACGCCGCACGGGTGGAAGTGGGTCGTCGTGGGGCTGTTCCTGCTGTGGATGGCGAGCTTTTTCGCGGGATTCATGTATGTGGAGAGCATTCCCGTGAAGGCGGCGAGCGTGCTCTATGAGGTCGGGAATACGTGGCTCATCGCGTTTATGTATCTCGCGATCGTTTTCTTCATTGCCGATATCGCCTCGCTCTGCCATCTCCTGCCCAAGACACTGCTGAAAGACAGCGCATTAGGTCTGTTCTCGGCCCTCGGAATCGTGGCACTTATCCTCACGCTCGGAGCCGTCCATTACCAGCACAAGTACCGCGAGGAACTGACCATCACAACGAACAAGCCGCTGGAGAAGCCATTGACCATCGTCCTAGCCAGCGACTTGCACATCGGCTATCACAACCGCAAGGCGGAACTGGGCCGTTGGATGGACCTCATCAACGCCGAGAAGCCGGACCTGGTACTGTTCGGCGGAGATATCGTCGACCGGAGCCTGCGCCCGGTGAATGAAGGACACTACGCGGAAGAGTTCCGGCGCATCGACGCACCCGTCATGGCGGTCCTTGGAAACCACGAATCTTTCGTGGACACGACGCGCGTGGAGGAGTTCTTGCAGGACGCCGGAATCGTGCTCCTGAAGGATTCCGTGGTCCATTTCAAGGGTGTCGATGTGATCGGCCGATACGACCGCTCCTTCGCCGGCCGGGCCGCCCTCGGCGACCTCGCCGCCGGCCTCCGGGGCTTCACCCTCGTGCTGGACCACCAGCCTTCGAACCTGGAAGAGGCCGAGGCGGCGGGCATCGACTTCCAGTTCAGCGGCCACACCCACCACGGCCAGGTCTGGCCCGTCTCCTGGCTCACCGACCTCCTCTACGAGAAGGCCTGGGGTTACTACCGGAAAGGCGGCACGCAGTACTACATCTCCTCCGGCCTGGGCCTCTGGGGGGCGAAGGTCCGCGTAGGCACGCGGTCGGAGTATCTGGTCTTGAGATTGGCTGGCAAGGAGTGAATCAAACCCTCACCAAACCGAATGGAAAAGCCCTTATAATCAGCGAGATAGCTTCGCATGGGTGCGCCTGACGGTGCACCCATGCATATTAAATACACAAAAAATCAACCATTTACACCACTATATGGTGCGGTGCAGGTCCTACACTAGGGCCCCTTGGCGCAGGTGCTAAGGGTCGCTGGCGCAGGTGCTGTGTGTTTACGGCGCAGGTGTGGAAAAAGGCCGTACACTTGTCTTTCGCTGAAAAAAGTTGACTCCCATTCAAGCAAAAGAGATGGGAAAGACGAAAGAAAACCAAGCGTTGTATTACGATGAGGTAATGCGGCTGTACTTTGAAGAAGGACTGGGTAGTCTGCGGATTACCCATTTAGTTCCGGTCTCAAGGTCTACTATTTTGCGATGGATTCGTAACTTTGTAAGCGAGAACCCGGAATATCGCTATCAGATGCAGA
>JAFZVQ010000032.1 GCA_017617715.1 Bacteroidales bacterium
ACGGCGCCCCCATTCCGCGCGGCTGGCAGCGCACCTATCCCAACCTCCTCTCGACGGAGGGCGTCTACGGCGCCGAGTGGTACAACAACGTGGGCCATTTCACGAACAAGGCTGCCGCCCACAACGCCACGCTCCCCTACACGCGCAACGTCATCGGCCCGATGGACTACACGCCCTGCGCCTTCAGCGACTCGCAGCATCCGCACATCACCTCCAACGCCCACGAGTTGGCGCTCACCATGCTCTTCGAGAGCGGCCTGCAGCACCTGGCCGACCGGCCGGAGAGCTTCCTCGCGCAGCCGCAGGCGGTGCAGGATTTCCTCGGCAAATTGCCCGTCGTCTGGGACGAAACCCGCTTTGTCAGCGGCTATCCCGGCCAGAGCGCCGTGCTGGCGCGCCGCAGCGGCGACACCTGGTTCGTGGCTGGCATCAACGGCCTGGACGATCCGCAGACCCTAGTCACCGACCTCGGTTTCATCGGCAAGACGAAGGTGAAGGCGCAGCTGTTCGCCGACGACGCCTCCGGGAAATGGAAGATCAGCACCGTCAAGAAACTCCCCACCGAGATCGCCTGCCAGCCCCGCGGCGGCTTCGTGCTGGTCATCTGCAAATAAATGAAACGACTTCTTCCGTTCTTCCTCTGTACGTTTGCGCTGACGGCATGCGTACAGCAAATCGAGCCCTGCGGCCCCGTTCCAACGGAGAACCAGCTGCGCTGGCAGGACATGGAGATGTACGCCTTCATCCATTATTCCCTGAACACCTACACCGATCAGGAATGGGGCTACGGCAATGAGTCATTGGAGTTGTTCAATCCCTCCGACCTGGACTGCCGCCAGTGGGCGCGTGTCTGCAAGCAGGCAGGCATGAAAGGAATCATATTCACGGCCAAGCACCACTGCGGCTTCTGCATGTGGCCTTCGAAATATACGGAGTACTCCGTGAAGAATACGCCCTGGAAAAACGGCCAGGGCGACGTCGTCCGTGAACTGGCCGAGGCCTGCCGCGAGGAAGGGCTGGAATACGCCGTCTATCTTTCCCCCTGGGACCGGAATCATCCGGACTACGGAAAGCCTGAATATGTCACCTATTTCCGCAACCAGCTGCGCGAACTGCTGACGGAATACGGCGACATGTTCGAGGTGTGGTTCGACGGCGCCAACGGCGGCGACGGCTGGTACGGCGGGGCCAACGAACGCAGGAATATCGACCGCAGGACCTATTATGAGTGGCCGGAAACCTATCGGATGATCCGCGAACTGCAGCCCAAGTGCCTTATCTGGAATGACGGCGGCGACCGGGGAGACCTGCGCTGGGTGGGCACGGAAGCCGGGAACGTGGGCGAAACCAACTGGAGCCTGCTGAACCATGACGGCGACGTTCCTTATCAGATGCTGCATTTCGGCCTGGAGGACGGCGATTCCTGGGTGCCCGGCGAGACCAACACCAGCATCCGTCCGGGCTGGTTCTATCATGAAACGGAGAATCACCACGTCAAGAGCCTGTCCAAGCTGATGGACACCTACTACAAATCCGTGGGCCGCAATTCGACGTTGCTGCTCAACTTCCCCATCGCCCCGAACGGACGCATCCATCCGACCGACAGCCTGCGCGGCATCGCCTTCAAGAAGATGATCGACGAGGTGTTCAAGACCGACCTGGCCCGGAAAGCGAAGAAACGGACGGATGGGAATGAGACCGTCATCACCTTCAGGAAACCCACGACCTTCAACCGCTTCGTGGCAGAAGAAGATATCCGCTACGGCCAGCGGGTGAAGAGATTCTCCCTGGAAGCGGAAATCGACGGGGAGTGGGTGCCCTTGAAAGACGAACTCGTCAATAATGGCGACGGCCTGACCACCATCGGGCATCGCCGCATCATCTGCTTCCCGACGATTACGGCCAGCCGGCTCCGCTTCACCGTACTGGAGGCAAAGTGCAAACCGCTGATTTCACGCATCGGCGTGTACCGTGCGCCGGATCTCACACCCGATATCCCGGATTCAGGCGAAAAGAAATCATCCAGTCTGTACGTGTTCCTGCCTTCCTCCCGGCAGCTGTTCGTGGAGCTGGGCGCGCCCACCAAGGTGTGCGCATACAAATATCTGCCCCCGCAGGAGAACAGCACGGGGACCGTCACTCACTACAGGCTTTCCGCCATGACAGGCAATCGCCAGTGGGTGGAGCTCGCCCAGGGCGAATTCTCCAACATTGTAAACAACCCGATCTGGCAGACCATCAGCTTCGATCCCGTCGAGACCTCGATGATCCGGCTCGAAGCCGTCGAACTCAGTTCGGGAGAGCGCGTCGCCTACGAAGACCTCGAGGTGATACGCTGCCAGGAATAGACCCGGGTCGCCGGCATCGCCTGCCTGCCGCGCGGCGGCTTCGTGCTGGTCATTCAGAAATAAAAAAAGTAGAGCAGCGCAGACAGTAATTCGATATTAGAGACTATCGAATCATAAAATTATATATATTTGTTGTTTAGAACAATAACCATGAAGTACCTAACTGTATATACCACAGTCTCTAACGCACCCTTCGTTATCTCACGGGGGGGGGTATATCTAACTAGTTATCAGGAACATACCAAACGACGGACGCGACATCTCCATGATGTTCGCGAGGCTTCTGCATGCCTGGACCCGTCATTCTGAGCAAGGCGATAATTCCAGATTGTTAAACCTATAACGCAATATGCTTATGGAGATTAAGAATGACAAAAAAGAACTTTATGAAACTCCCTCGACGCTAGTTTTCGAGGTGAAGCAGGAAGGTGTGATTTGCGCAAGCCCTGATCCTTATCCCCAATGGACCCCGGAAGACATTTAATCATTGGAGGACAACATGATGAAAAAAGCATTCTTTCTTCTTTGCATGGCTGCCGGACTGATGTCCTGCAACAAGGAGGTACTCAATACCCCTGATGATAATACTCAGAATGAAGGCGTCCCTATGACCTTCAATGTTACAGTACTCGAGACCAAGGCGGCAAAGACTGCCTGGGCGAACGGAGACAAGATCTACGTGTTTTTCAAAGGTATGGCGACGAAATATTTGGTGCTGACCTACGACAGCGGCAGTTGGAGCAACACCACGGACCCGGGAGTGGAAGCATTTGTGGCGGGGGATTTCACACCATACGCCGTATCCGGCGACAAGAAACTTACCGCCGTACACTTCCCCGTAGCGATAGATGTCGCCTATGCAGACGGCAAGTTTTCTTTCACCAGCGGAGGAATGCCTGTGTACAACTACTACGTATTCGAGACCGGCAAAGACTACACCGTGGACGCAACCACCGTCACTGCAACCTTGTCCTTGGATAAGCCCGCTGGCATGGTACAAATTCACGTGGCGGGCATTCAGGACAACGTGGCAGAATACACCTTCGGCTGCTCGAAGATTAAGCCCGTAGCCTGCGCAAGCGTCGGCACCAATGGTGCTATCACGGAGAAGGAACTACAGGCCGGCGCTCGCCTGAGTGGTTTTAAAGATAGCGATGGCGGCGTCTTCGCGGGCAGGCTTACGACTGCTGGGCCGGCGGACTTCAAGTTCACACTCGCAAGTGACACCCAGATATACACCTTGACCCGTACAGGCAAAACTCTTACGGCAGGCAAAATGTTCAACTTCCCTGCATTGAGCGTAACCGGCGGCTCCAACTGGGCAGTCACTGATGCCTCCGACCTGTATGTAGACCTCGGTTTACCAAGTGGTACAAAATGGGCCAAGTGCAACCTCGGTGCCGCCACCGAGACCGATTACGGCGACTACTTCGCCTGGGGTGAGACCACCGGAACCAACGAGGGTAAGACAAATTTCGCCAACTGGAGTAATTACCACTTTGGCTCAAGTCCATTCACAAAGTACACTGGCAGCGATTACCTTACACTGGAGAAAGAGGATGATGCAGCCTACGCCGCATTGGGCGGCAAGTTCCGAATGCCCACAGGTACGGAGTGGACGGAACTTCGTGATAATTGCACCTGTGTATGGACTACTCAGAGCGGTATAAATGGTCGCCTTTTCACAAGCAAAAAGGCAGGATACACCGATAAGTCAATCTTTATTCCCGCTGCTGGTTACTTCACAAGCTCTGCCCAGACTGTCGGTTCCAATGGCTATTTCTGGTCTTCTTCCCTCCGTGGGTCGACCTACTCACAATATGGGCGCACCGAGGAGTTCAATAGCGGATCCGACTCCTATGGCAACGAATTCCGTTACTACGGATTCTCAGTCCGTCCCGTCTCAGACTAACCGTGCAAACCGAGAGAAGTCATTGTTCTTCCCTCAATGAATCAAGCATCTAGGTGCAAAAGAGCAGCGTGACCCGCTGCTCTTTTTCGTGCCTCGGGCGGGAACATTGGCTATTTCAGAAATGTATCAATACAGAAAGCCGGAAGCACTTGCCTGTTTACGGCAGGAGTTCGGCAAAGATGGCGTCCAGGTCCGGGTGGCCTTCGTGGATCAGGATTTCCCCGGTCCGGCAGTCAATCAGAAAGACGCTCGGGATAAACCTCCTTCAGCATGGGGGGCCAGCGGGTGAAGAAATTCTCCCTGGAAGCGGAAATCGACGGGGAGTGGGTGCCCTTGAAAGACGAACTCGTCAATAATGGCGACGGCCTGACCACCATCGGGCATCGCCGCATCATCTGC
>JAFZVQ010000033.1 GCA_017617715.1 Bacteroidales bacterium
CTGCCCAGGAAGGCGTTCGCGGCGCGGACGAGGCGGCGGCGTTTCGCCGCGTCCACTTTCGACTCCGGCGGCGCCATCGCTCCCCCGCTCCGGGTCTTTACCTCAACGATATGCAACACCCTGTCCTTTAGGGTTATAACATCCACTTCCAGATGTCCCCAACGCCAGTTTCTCCTGACGATCCGATGCCCTTGGCCCACCAGAAACGAGCAGGCCTCATCTTCGCCCCGCTTTCCAATAATCTGATTTTTTGTTTTCATAGTTTTAGTTTTTAAAAATTTTATTTTCTATCGAGAAACTTCCATAGTCGCCACATAAGGAAGCCCCACGCAAGGAAGAGCAGGAGGTACACCACGAAGGGGAGCTGCGCCGTGTAGCAGTCCCAGTCCAGGGTTTTCTGGTAGTCCGGGATATCGGCGTAATAATACGCTCCGGCGCCGAAATCCAGATCCGGATTAAGCCCGGCGCCCCGCACCATGACCACCACCACGGCCGCCAGGGCAAGCACCCCGACCACCCCGGCGGCAATACCTCCGAGCTTCTTCATTAGTCAAGCGCAGGAATGGGGAACACGGCCCCTGACAGCAGGAACCACACCATCGCGAACGTGAGCACGATGTTGAAAGTCTGCCCCACGATATAGAGCCAGAGGGGTTTGCCACCCTTCATCTGGCGGGCGATGTCGCGGAAATTGGTGTCCAGGCCTATGCTCACTAACG
Organism: Bacteroidales bacterium; assembly: GCA_017617715.1. Taxonomy (GTDB): domain Bacteria; phylum Bacteroidota; class Bacteroidia; order Bacteroidales; family UBA932; genus Cryptobacteroides. The sequence goes on from JAFZVQ010000033.1 coordinate 720, forward strand.
CAAGCACGAAGCACCAGTTCTTATATTGGTCCAGCACCCCGTTGACCGCCTTCACCTGGTCGGCACCGGCGAGCGGAAGCACCACGAAAGAAGCCACCAGCGACGCCACAAAGAAGCCTATGATGAATTTCGGGAAACGTGTCCAGATCTCCCCAGCGCCCACTTTCTGCCCGGCTTTCTTGTCCACTCGCGTGGCGAAGAACAGCGCCACGAAGAAAGCGATGAACCCGATCAGGATATTCTGTATCATCTTCACCAGCACGGCCGCCTTCTCCGCTTCGCCGCCCAGCACCGAGCCAGCCACCGCCACGGCCCCCGTGCTGTCCACGGTGCCGCCGATAAGCGCGCCGCCCATGACGGGAGACATTCCGAACGCCCTGATAATCAGCGGTTCGAACACCATCATCAGCACGGTGAAGATTATCGAAATCGATATGGTCATCGTGAGGTCGTCCTTCTTGCAGTTCGACGCCGCGCCGGAAGCAATCGCCGCCGAGGTGCCGCAAACGCTTGTGGCGGACGCCATCGTGATCACCAGCGGCTTGTTGTCCATCTTCAGCACGCGCGTGCCGAACCACCACATGAACAGGATCACCACGGGCGTCACCACCCACGCGATCCCGAGCCCGTAGAGGCCGAACTTTGCGATATTGGAGAACAGCACCGAAAATCCCATTACCACGAGACCCGTCTTGATATAGAACTCCGTGCGCACGGCGGGCTTGAGCCACTTCGGCGTGCCGACCGTATTGGAAATCAGCATGCCCACGATGAGCGCCCAGAAAGCCCACTCGAGATAGCGGTTCAACGTGAATTCAGCACTGACAAGGCGCACGACGACCGACAGCACGAACACTCCCACGAACGCCGGAATGAACTTCTTCACCTTTTCCCCCGTGAGCTTCGCGCCCACGGTGAACAACACGCCCAGCACCGCCACCGTCAGTAGCATCTTCAGCCAGAAAGCTCCGGACGCAAGCTGCTCCCCGAGGGGCACGACCTTGGCGGCGGCAGCCCCGGAAAGCTGCTCCCCGACGGTCCAGGTCTTGAATTTAAGGGCGGAAAAATCGAACGCCCCGGTCAGCACGGCCACGAGGCCCGCTGCAATGATTATGAAACCGATCCAGACTGCGAGCCAGTCTTCGGTATGCAAAAGTTTGGATGTTTTAGCAGACATAAGCCTGAGTTTTAGTCAGGCAAATATACTAAATTATTTCAGAAAGAGATTGGAGATGAATATCACGATAATCACCGGCGGCACCACCCAGCGCACCAGGAAATAGAACACCTTGAAAGCCTTTTCGCTGAATCCCGGCGACCCGCCGCTGATAAACTCTTCGCGCACGTCCGCCTTCTTCATCTTCCAGCCCACGAACAGCGCGAACGCCAGCGCGCCCAGCGTCATCAGGTAATTCGAAGTCAGGTTGTCGCAGAAATCGAACACCGTTAGACCGAGAATCTTGAAGTTCCCCAGCAGCCCGAACGACAGCGCGCACGGCACACTGAGCAGCGCCGTCGGCACCAGGAACTCCATCGTCGCCACCAGCCGCTTGCTGCCGAACTGCTCCACGGCATGCTCCACGCACACCTCGCAAATCGAAATCGACGACGTCAGCGCCGCCATCAGTATGGCCAGGAAAAAGGCCACCGTGACCAAATAACCCAGCACCGGCGCCCCTTCGCTCATACGGGCGAAAATGTACGGAAGCGTCTCATACACCAGCGACGGGCCCGCCTCGGGCGCGATCCCGGCAGAGAACACGGCGGGCATGATCGCGAACCCCGCAATCAGCGCGAAAGCCGTATCCGACACCGTGGTCCACACTCCCACCTTCATCAAGCTGTGCTCCTTCTTCATGAAGGACGAGTACACCAGTATCGTGCCCACTCCCAGCGACATGGAGAAGAACGACTGCCCCAGGGCAAATGCCCACCCCCTGGGCCCCAGCCTGCTCATGTCCGGCTTCACCAGGTAGCGCACGCCCTCACCGGCTCCGGGCAGCGAGACTGAAAACACCACCAGTGCCAGCATAAGCACGAACAGCAACGGAATCATGATCTTCGTGAAACGCTCGATACCCTTCTTGATGCCGCCCAGCACGATAAACGCCGTCATCGCAAGGAAAGCGACCCCCATCAGCACCGACTCCCACGGCGACGAAGCCATACGCGGGAACACGGACAGCGCGCCTTCTGTGCCCCCGCTGGTCAGCCCGCCGCAAACCGCCCTGAACAGGAAATCCAGCGACCAGCCGCCCACCACGGCATAGAACGACACCAGTATGAAACTGGAAAACACGGTCAGCGCCCCCATGTACTTCCACTTCGACCCCGGAGCAAGCTGCTTGAACGCCCCGTACACCCCGTGGCGCGCCCGGCGGCCGATCAGCGACTCGCAAAGGAAACACGGCAAGGCCAGAAACAGGCTGCAGATCACATATGCAACGATGAACGCGCCCCCGCCGTACTCTCCCGCCATAAACGGGAAACGCCATATGTTACCGAGCCCGATGGCAGACCCGGCGGTGGCCATTATGAAGGTGAAGGTGCTTCCGAAATTCTCTCGGTTTGGGGCTGGCATAAACTACTAACTTTTACCTACACCCGGAACTCATATGCCAGACCCGTTTCCGGATCGGTGGCGAGGCCGGATGCTGATTCCAACACCCAAATATCGGAATTTATTTCCTAAAATGTCCACCTCGCCCCAAAAACTTTCGCCCCCCCCTGTCATTCTGAGCGAAGCGAAGAATCTAAATCCGAAGCGAAGAATCTCTTCCCCCCTCTCGCTTGTGGGTTCTCCCGTCCCTGTCATTGACACGGCGACCGGTTTGGTCTCATTTTTCATGGGTGACGTGAATGTCGCACGGCGCCCATTCACGTCGGTGGCGGTTTTGGCTGGAAAATACCGTGAAATTGGCTTGTGACGTGAACATATGGGGTGCCTCATTCACTTCGCGGAATACTGGCTGGAGATGCTCGATCTGAAGCGTCGGCAATAATCCCAGTTCTTCAAGAAATAGGACTCGAAATGGTGCCTGGACCTTCCCCAAAGGCATCTCCGACCTTCCCCGATGGGTTCCCGGCCTTGCCTAAAACCCTCCCAGCACTTAGCCGGAGGAACGGAAAACCCGAGGTGGGCGGGGAAGGTCCCGAGCGACTTTGAAATTGCGAGCGAAGGCGAAGCAATTTTGTAGCAGGAGCGAGGGGCCTTTCCCGCCCGGACGATTCTTCGATTTAGATTCTTCGCTGCGCTTCAGAATGACAGGGATCGGAGCAACCTCTCCTCCGGCGGAACAAGAGAGGCCGATTTGTTCCCAAAAACGAAAGAATAGCGGAATCGGGAACAAGGATAGCCCTTTTGTTCCCGGGAGATTCTTCGATTTGGATTCTTCGCTTTAGATTCTTCGCTACGCTCAGGATGACAGGGAGACCTGAGGCAATGTCGGCGAGACTCTAACGTAGACCCGAAACTCGTACGACAGGCCGGAGGCGGGGTCGGTGAAGAGTTCAGAGCTTGAATCCAAATGCCAGATTTCGGAGTCGATTTCCGGAAAATACGCATCCGCCCCGGAAACTTTAGTGTGGACGTGGGTCACGTACATCTTGTCCACCAGGTCAATGGCCGCCTTGTAGACCGCGGCGCCGCCGATGATGAAGGCCTTAGGCGCGGGCTCGGCCGCCTCGAAGGCGGCGTCGAGCGAGCGGACGCAGCAGACGCCGGGGATGTCGCGGCTGGTCAGCACGATGTTTTTGCGGCCGGGGAGGGGCCGGCCGATGGACTCCCAGGTGCCGCGGCCCATGATCACGGGGCAGCCCAGGGTCGTGCGCTTGAAGTACTTGAGATCTTCGGAAATATGCCAGGGGAGCTCCCCCCGGATGCCGATGGCGCCGTCGTCGGCCACGGCCACGATCAGACACTTTTCCATGCTACACAGCCACCGGAGCCTTGATTGCGGGCCAGGGGTCGTAGCCCTCAAGGGTGAAATCTTCGTAACGGAAATCGAAGAGGCTCTTGACCTCCGGATTCAGGATCATCCGCGGCAGGGGGCGCGGCTCGCGGGAGAGCTGCTCGGCCACCTGCTCGAAGTGGTTGAGGTAGATGTGGGTGTCGCCGGTGGTGTGGATAAACTCACCCGGCTGCAGGCCGCAGACCTGCGCCAGCATCATGGTCAGAAGCGCGTAGGACGCAATATTGAACGGCACCCCGAGGAAAGTGTCGGCGCTGCGCTGGTAGAGCTGGCAGCTGAGCTTCCCGTCGGCCACGTAGAACTGGAACAGGCAGTGGCACGGAGGGAGCGCCATCTTGTCGATGTCGCCGGGATTCCAGGCGCACACCAGCATGCGGCGGGAGTCGGGGTGGTTCCGAATCAGGTCGATGACCTGCGACAGCTGGTCGATACTCCGGCCGTCCGCCGCCTCCCAGCTGCGCCACTGGTGCCCGTAGACGGGCCCCAGGTCGCCGTTCTCGTCGGCCCACTCGTCCCAGATCGTGACCTTGTTGTCGTGGAGGTAGCCGATGTTGGTGTCGCCGGCGATGAACCAGAGCAGCTCGTGGATGATGGAACGCAGATGCACCTTCTTGGTGGTCAGCAGAGGGAAACCCTCGCTGAGGTCGAAGCGCATCTGGTAGCCGAATACGCTCTGGGTGCCGACTCCGGTGCGGTCGGACTTGATGACTCCGTGTTCGCGGATATGCCGCAGCAAATCAAGATATTGCTTCATAAAAACGCTAAATGTTGTCCAGGAACGAAAGGACCTTTTCGGTGGGGGCGTCCTTCATCAGCACCCGCTTGCCGGAATCCAGCAGGTAGAGCGACGGGATGGCCCGGATGTCGTATTTCCAGCTGTCGCGCAGGCTGAAAGTGTAGTCGTAGCCGTTGATCCAGGAGGAAGGATAATTGTGGTGGTAGTCGCGCCAGGCGTTGATTTCCTCGTCCACGTAGATGTTCACTATGGCCAGGCGCCCGGAAGCGATGTAGGACTCCACGTAATCCCTGGACATGACGTCCCGGATTATTTCCTTGCAGGACTCGCAGCCGGGGTTGCTGAAGAAGAGCATGGTGTACTCGGCCTTCACGCCGTAGAGCCGGCCCTTGCTGCCGTCGATGCGGCTGAAGCTGAAGTCGGGGGCCTTGCTGCCGAAGGGGTTGGTGCGGCACATCTGGAGCTCGTGGCGGCAGGCCGTGCGCAGGTCGTCGCGGGTGCAAGGGCTGTCGGCCATGGCCTCGACGAAGGGCAGGTAAAGGTCTTCGTCGCGCATGGGGGAATTGGGGTCGTAGAGGTAGCGGGCCACGATTTCCGTGAGCCGCAGGTAGGTCAGGGCGGTGGTGTCGGCCTTCTGGCGCGCCTCCAGCTTACGGAAGAAGCGCTTCACGCTGTTCTGCGCTTTCTTCAGGGGCTCCATATCGTCCGGCGTGGCCATGGACTTGACGGTGGCAAGGATCTGGATGTAGTTCGCCAGGGCCTGCTCCACATTGCCGTCGGCAATGCCGAGCACCGTGTCGGGACCGGTCTTGCCGTCGCCCTTGAAAAACGCATCCCAGTAATGCTCAAGCACGTAATCTTTCGCCTCATCGGAGCCCTCGCCGTAGATGCTGGGCACGGTAAGGGTGGGGAAGGAGCGCGTCTGTGCGGGAGCCTCGTCCCCGGAGGGAGAGGCTTTCAGAAGCGCCTGCGGCTCCTCGCCGCCGGAGCCGCTGCCGGACCCCGGCTTTCCGGGCTGCCCGTTACAGGCCGCCAGAACGAGCAGCGAAAACAAAGCCAAAGCACACTCAAGTTTCCTCATATCAAAAACTTACATTAAATACCATATTCACCGCATGCGGATTCAGATCCGCGGGCGCACCGATGTTGTAGTAGTAGCTCACGCCTATCCTGACGTCGTACGGCACCCACAACAAATTCCCCAGCACTGCTACAATATCCGCGCCGGCACTGCCGAGCGTCATGGGGTTGCCCTTGCCGCTGAAGCGGGACAGGTCGCCGTGGAGCGTGGCTTCCAGGTTACGCACATAAGCCACCGGCCCCAACGACCATTCCAGCGGGGCGAAGGGGAAGGCATAATCCATCGTGAAGCGGCTCTGGAAAGGATACGTAGCCGCCTTGCTGGCAAGGGCCGAGTATGAACCCATGCCCCTGGGCATCACGGTAGCATAGCGTTCGTTGAACATCCCGTCCCCCACGGGTTTCTGGACTATGGCGGTGAGGCGTATGCCGTGGGTGTCCATCAGGCCGGGCGTGTAGCCGTAAGTGTAGAAATAAGCGTTGGGCACAAAGATGCCGGTAGCGCCGGGGCGGCCGCTCCAGCCCGCTTCGAAGCCCGCTCCCCACTTGGGGTAGATGCACCTCTGGGGCGTGGACTGCATGGCATAACCGCGGACGCTTGCGGCAAGCCTGTTCATAACCGCCAGGTTGCCCTGGGTCACGAGACTGTTGGTCACCGACCAGCGCACCAGCGGAATCACGCCCCGTAGCCAGCCGCCGGAATTGAATTTGAGCGGCAGGTAGGTCTGCACGGAGGCCGCGAGCGCAGGGTAGCCGGGCATCTCGTCGGCCGACAGGGACACGCGGCCCGCGAAATCGCTGAAATAGTGCCGGAGGTAATACAGGTCCGGCTTCGTGTTGTCTATGGTGAACCTGGCTTCGAACACCGGATAGAAACCTGTGTAGAACAGGTTCACCTCGCCCTTGTGCTTCCAGGACTCCTTTCCGGGGAAGGCGCCGTAGGCCACGGTGCCGGTCATAGTGCCGAGGTTGTTCTGGAAAAAGGCCGTGGCGCCGAGGGTGGCGCTGGTGGTCAGCGACTCGAAACTAAGGTTCGAGACGGCGTCGTAGTCCACATAGACCGGCGCCCATGAATGGACGCGGAAGAGGCCGGCCAGGCGGTTGTAGCGCTCGGGCTCGGAGAGGGTCACGGGGCTGTCGCGCCGTATCTGCCGGGGATTGGAGGCCGTCAGCTCTTCAGCGAACTCATAGCGGTGCTTACGGGAAAAGTCGGCCTTTGCCGGCTCCGGAAGCGAGGTCGCCGGCAGCTCGCAGAGCACGCGTCCTTCGGGGCGCGGCACGGAGCAGCGAAGCGTCCTGCCGTCCGGGCTGAAGGCGTAGGACGTGGCACCCTGGGCGCTGCTGGTGAGGCGGCTGGCCGTACCGTCAGGCTCAAGGCGGTAGAGTTCCAGCACACCGGTGAGGTCGGAGGTGAAATACAGCCGCCCGTCGTGGGCGAACAGGTCCCGGGCCGTCACAAAACCGCAGTCCAGCACCTTCTTGAAGCCCTCCGGGCCCACACGGTAGAGAGCGTCGCCGGTGCCGGTGAGCGCCAGGGCCATCAGGGTCTCCCCCAACCACGCAGATTCGAGCACCTGCATGCCTGCGGGCGCATTGTAGCGGGCCATTTCGCGCCCGTTGAAGGCGTCTATGACCAGCAGCGCCGAAGAGCCCTCGACGGCATATTCGGTCACCGAAAGCCTCCCGCCGTCGGGCGACGGGACGGGGTTGTACCACCTTGTCTTGCGGGTAAGACGGTGCCTGCCGGAGGCGTCGGCGTACCATATTTCCGACCAGGACTTCATGTCCCAGCGGACGTCGCGGATGTTCTCGCTCCAATAGATGCGGCCGAAGTTGGGATCGGCCTTAAGCGTGCTCGCCGTGGAGGCGAACGGGCCCATGGTGTCCATCTTGCCGTCGGGGCCGAACCGGACCAGCTGCATCGCCTGGGCCATGCCCTTGCGCATGCAGAAGAAGGTGGAGTCGAGCCAGCAGCCTCCGTTGTACTCCATGTAATGGGCGGACTCCGGCGAGATGCGGGTGGTGGTCATGAACGGCGCGCGGGCGGCTTCGTCCCTGCTCCAGCGCTGCTTGAGGGTGTCGCAGATTTCCGAAAAAGCGGCGCCGAAGCGCTTGCCGGATACCTCCCGGATGGTGCCGGAATAGTTGAAGAAGGGGAAGGGCCACGCCTTGTTGCGGAAGAGCCGCTCATAGTAACGGGCCGTAAAATCATGGGCGTCATACACGCTGCGCACGCCGGCGGTGGTGATGTAGCCCAGGGTGTAGTGGTCGGGGGTGTAGTTCTTCAGCGAACCATAGCGCCAGCGCCACCAGTTGCGGTAGTCTCCCTGGGAGAAACAGACCCTGTAGTACTCCAGGAATGATGCGTTGCGGCCGCGCCCGGTCAGGGAAAGCTCCGTCTCCGCGGCCACCGCGTCACCTTCATAAAACACCGGCCCGCAATAGATTGCGGCAAGGGCGCCGGAGCCGATCTCGCCGAGAAGCACATCCCAGATGTGGTACGGCCTGGCGTTGACATACTGGGTCTGGCACACGTGACGGGATTCATGGATGGCCAGGTGCTCGGGCCAGTTCTGGGGAAGCGGGGCCTGCGCAATGGGGGTGGTCAGCAGCTCCATACGCTTGGGGGCCCAGCCCACCATGCCGTTGGAATTGACCTCCCAGGGATGCAGTATCACGGGCATCCGCCATTTGAAGTTCTGGTTGGGAAGGAAGCCGGAAGTGACGCTGAGCGGCTCCTTGACCTGCTCGAGCAGCGTCGCGTACACGCGGGCAAGCGAATCCAGGCCCTCGGGGTAGATCACCTTGTAGTCCTGCGTCTTGATCTGGTACCAGCGCGACCCGGCCGGCTCGCTGCCCCAGCTGTAGAACTGGGCAGCGGCCGGGACCGCGGGCAGCGCAAGGCACAAAGCCAGGACAAGGACGCGCAGTTTCATCGGCTAAAGCCTCCTGGCGCCGTCGCTTATGACCACGTCGTAGACCTTGAGCTCGTGGCCGAATTCGGCTTTGTAGGCCTCTGCGGCCTTCTTCACGAATTCGTCGTAGAGCTCGTCGCGGACGAGGTTGATGGTGCAGCCGCCGAAGCCGCCGCCCATCACGCGGGAACCGGTCACGTCCATCTTGCGGGCGAGCCTGGCGAGGAAGTCGAGTTCGGGGCAGCTGACCTCATAGAGGCGGCTGAGGCCGAAATGGGTCTGGTACATCATCTCGCCCACGGTCTCATAGTCTCCCCTTTCGAGGGCGTCGCAAACGTCAAGCACGCGCTGCACTTCGCCAATCACGTATTCGGCACGGATGAAGTCCTCCTCGCTGATCTTGTCGCGCACCTCGTCTAGCCACACCCTCTTGCAATCGGAAAGGAAGTCGACCTCGGGGTGGTTCTGCTTGATTGCGGCAGCGGCGCGTTCGCAGGACTGGCGGCGGAAGTTGTAGGCCGAGCTTGCGAGCTCATGCTTCACGCAGGTGTCGAGCAGGACGAGCTTGTAGCCTTCGGGGTTGAAAGGGAAATACTGGTGCTCGAGGGTCTTGCAGTTGAGGCGGATGAGCTGGCCCTTCTTGCCGAAGCAGGAAGCGAACTGGTCCATGATGCCGCATTTCACGCCGCAGTAGTTGTGTTCGGTGCTCTGGCCGATACGGGCGAGCTCGAAGAGATCGAAACCGTTGTGGTTCAGATCGTTGATGGCATAGGCAAAGCAGCTCTCGAGGGCCGCGGAGGAGCTCAGGCCGGCGCCGAGGGGCACGTCGCCCGCGAACACGGCGTCGAAGCCCGCCACCTTACCGCCGCGCTTGATTGTCTCGCGGCAGACGCCGAAGATATAGCAGGCCCAGGCCTCCGCCGGCTTGTCGGCCTCCTCGAGACCGAATATGACGGAAGCGTCGTAGTCCAGGGAGTACAGGCGGACTTTGTCCGTACCGTTGGGCTTGATTTCGGCCATAATGCCCTTGTCGATGGCGCCGGGGAACACATAGCCGCCGTTGTAGTCGGTGTGCTCGCCGATGAGGTTGATACGGCCTGCGGCAGCGTAGAAGACTCCGCCTTCCCCATACTGGGACAAGAATTTGCTGTGGATCTTTTCTTTCATTGGTTATCTGTATTATACGTTGAATAAAAAATGCATTATATCGCCGTCCTGGACCACGTAGTCCTTGCCTTCGACGCCCATTTTGCCGGCGGCGCGCACGGCAGCCTCCGTCTTGTAGTTGACGAAATCCTCGTACTTGATCACTTCTGCACGGATGAAGCCCTTCTCGAAGTCGGTGTGGATCACGCCGGCGGCTTTCGGGGCCTTGTCGCCGGCATGGATGGTCCATGCGCGGCATTCGTCGGCGCCGGCGGTGAAGAAGGTGCGGAGGCCGAGGAGCTTGTAGGCGCCCTGCACGAGGCGCACCACGCCGGACTCCTCCAGGCCCATTTCCTCGAGGAACATCTTACGGTCTTCGTAATCCTCCATCTCGGCTATTTCGGACTCTGTGCGGGCGGAGATGATGAGTATGCCGGCATTCTCGTCCTTCACGGCTTCGCGCACGGCGTCCACGTAGGCGTTGCCGGACACGGCGGAAGCGTCATCCACGTTGCAGACATAGAGCACGGGCTTGTTGGTGAGGAGGAAGAGGTCGTGGGCAAGCTGGACCTCCTCGTCGTTTACGAGGGCCACGCTGCGGCACGATTTGCCCTGCTCGAGGGCCGCCTTGTAGCGCTGCAGCAGGTCGGCGAGCTTGCGGGACTCCTTGTCCCCGGCCTGCGCGGCCTTGACGCACTTGGCAAGGCGCGACTCCACCGTCTCCAGGTCTTTTATCTGGAGCTCGGTGTCCACCACTTCCTTGTCGCGGACAGGGTCCACGGAGCCGTCCACATGCACCACGTTGCCGTCGTCGAAGCAGCGCAGCACGTGGAGTATGGCGTCGCACTCGCGTATGTTGGCGAGGAACTGGTTGCCGAGGCCTTCCCCGCGGCTGGCGCCCTTCACGAGGCCGGCTATGTCTACGATGTCCACCGTGGCTGGGATGGTGCGCTGGGGGTGGCAGATTTCCGTCAGCACCTCAAGCCGGCGGTCGGGGACGTTGGTCGAGCCGAGGTTCGGCTCTATCGTACAGAAGGGGAAATTTGCGCTCTGGGCTTTGCCGCTGCTCACACAGTTGAACAACGTCGACTTCCCCACGTTCGGCAAACCCACTATTCCACATTTCAAACTCATATATTCTTTTATTTATCCTATCCTACAAATTTACAATTTTTTATATTTTTGTAAAAACTTAAGACTATGAAATTCTTGATTCTTTTAGTGTCGTTGCTGGACAGTCTGACGGTGGTGAGCTGGAATGTGGAGAACTTTCTGGACCCGAAGGAAGACTCTACCGGGCGGCACACGGCAAAGCGGCTGCAGGCCAAATGCAGCGGCATCGCAAAGACAATTTTCCTTATTGCAGAGCAGGAGGGGCGGCTACCGGACGCGGTGGCGCTGATGGAGGTTGGCAACAGGCGCGTGCTCCGGAAGCTGCTCTCCGACACGCCGCTTCGCAAGCTCGACTACGACATCATCCACTATGACTCCCCCGACCGCCGCGGCATCGACTGCGCGCTGCTCTACCGCAGGAGCCGGCTGACGCTCCTCCGCTCCGGCCCCAGGCACCTCCTGGACAGCGCCGGTGCCGTGCTCCCCACCAGAGACATACTGCTGGCGGAGTTCGAAGGGATAGACATCCTCGTGAACCACCACCCGTCCAAAGTCGGCGCCGGCTCAGAGGCGCGGCGGGCCGTCGCCATGCGGCGCATGTGGGGCCTCATCGACTCGCTCTCCCTCGCCGGCCACCCCCGCATCCTGTCCGTGGGCGATTTCAACGACAACGTGTGGCCCGGCTCCGACGGTCCCGGCACCATCAAGTACAACGGCGCCTGGGAGAAAATCGACGGCCACTTCGCCCGCGGCGCCCTCACCGTCGAGGAATCGGTCTTCGACCACCCCCTCCTCACCGAGCCGGACCGCACCTTCGGCGGCACCAAGCCCCGCCGCACCTTCTCCGGCCCCCGCTACCTCTCCGGCCTCTCCGACCACTACCCCATCATCCTGAGGGTATACTAAAAAGCGCCTGCCGGGATGCGGCAGGCGCTTTCAGCTAAACAACTTCTAGAAGAAGCGCTCGCGGTTGTCTTTCACCTTGTCGTACTCCATCATGGTGGGGACGATCATCTGGGTGGTGTAGCGGGCCTTGTTCTGCTCCATGGTGGCGGCGTCTTCCAGGGTGTAGAAGGAGCCGGTCTCACGCTTGGTCACCTTGAACATATAGGTGCAGGCACGGCCTGCGACGGGGCCGCAGAGCTCTCCCTCGGGAGCGACTGCCATCGCGCCGAGGAGCGCGGGCTCCACTGCGGGTGCGCTGGTGCTGCCGAAAGCCACATCCTCGCGGGTCTGGACGCTTGCGTTGCAGGCCTCTGCGATCTGCTGGAGATCGGTCAGGCCTTCAACCTTGGCGGCTGCTTCCTTCACGGCCTTGGCCTGGAGCTTCTCGAGCTTGAGGGTCTCGCTGATGTTGGAAGCAACGTCCGTCACCGGGGTGAAGCCTTCCTCGCGGACAGCCTTGAGGGCCACGACGAAGAAGTAGTTGTTGTTGACGGTGATGATGTTGGAAGCCTTGCCGGGCTTGTTGTCATAGACCCAGCGGGTGATTTCCTTGGCCTGGCTGATGGCGCCGTAGTTGGCGGTGGCCTCGGTCACGTTCCTCATCGGATGGGAATAGACACCGGTGGAATCAACGGCCTTCCTGTAGCCTTCGAGGGTGCCGCCGGCAATGGTGGCGAAACGGTTGGCCTTGGAATAGAAGTCGTTGAAGGTCTCCTTGCTGGCGAGGGCGGTCTTCTCAAGGATGGCCACCTGCTTCTTGGCGACGGGCTTGGTGCGCTTGGTCACCATGACGACATGGCTGCCGTACTGGGTGTTGAGCACGAAGGGCTTGTTGAGCTCGGCAGTCACGACGCTCTCGAATCCGGGGATGGTGTAGGTCTGGGTGAACCAGCCGAGGTTGCCCATCTCACCGCCGTCGGCGGAGTTCTGGTCCACGGAATAGAGGGTGGCGAGGCTGGCGAAGTTGCCGCCCTTGGCCACGACGTTGCAGAGGCTGTCGGCCACGTGCTTGGCGTCGGTGCCCTGGAGCAGGATGTGCTTCACATACACTGAATCAGGCACGTTGGCGCTGGCGAGGGCCTTGACGGAACGGAACATGGTGCCGCTCTTGTAGACGGGGGAGACTCCCTGGTTGCCGCTGAACACGAAGTCGGCGATGTCGGAAGAGAGGTTGTTGGCCAGCTCGTCCTTCTTGTACCAGTATTCGGAATAGGCGCGCTCGGAGTTCTTGAGCAGGAAGGCCTTCATGTTGGTGGCCGCTGCGAACTCGGGGATGAGGGCGTCGATCTCGTCGCTGGTGCGGGTGATGTCGGCCTCGGAGGGCACTACCTCGTAGACCACGTACTCGATGTCGCGGCCTGCGCTCTGCTTGTAATCCTTCTTGTGGGCGTCGTAGTAACGCTTGATTTCGGCGCTGGACACGACGACGGTGCTGTCGGCGTAGTCGAAGGGTATCATCACGTATTCGACGCTGGCAGTGGTGTTGGCCTCGGCGACAGCCTGCTCGGCGAAGGCCTTGGGCTGGATGTAGGAACCTGCGATGAGGGCGTCATACTTGTCGTAGTACTTCTGCATCATCACGGAGTTCTGGAGATAGTTCCAGAAAGTCTTGAGGCTTGCTTCCTGCGATGCGTTCTGCACGAACTCACGAAGCACGTCGGGGGAATAGGCGCCGGTTTCGTCGAAGAAAGCACGGTTCTGGGCGAGGACGGGGGAAATGTTGTTCCCGGTGGTCAGGTCGACCATTTCTTCCTCACCGACACGGATACCGGCATTCTTTGCATTCTTGAGGAACATATACCTGTCCACGAAATCCTGCCATGCGGCGTTGCGGATCTGCTTCTGGTTCTCTTCGTTCTGCACGGAAGAACCGGATGCGATCTGATGGATGGTAGTGAACTTGTCCACATTTTCCTGGAAGTCGGTGTAGGACACACGCTTGCCTGCAATCTGGCCGACGTCGAACTTGGAAGACATCGAGTTCAGGGCTGACTCCAGGGTGCTGGGATCGATAATAAACGAGAGGAGGGCCAGAGCGATGATAATGGATATCGCAAGGCCGAATTTTACGCGAATTTTTTGAAGAACCGCCATTTTGTTATTTTTTAATCTTACTTATTCAATTCTAAATGAGCCGCGAAATTACAAATTTTTTGGGAAAGCACCAATAAAATTCACAGAATCAATCACAACTAGCGTGGAATCGCGGGCCGTGACGCCGTATCCGTTGAAGGTTTTATGGAGTATTGCGTTGCGGGCGTGGTCGTCGGAACGCATCCCGTAACCCTGCAGGAAACCGTCCGGAGAATACATTTTCACGTAGCAGTCGGTCCAGATTTCCTTCTTCACCTGATCCCAGTAGATGGTATCGGTCTCCATGGTCTCCCGCTTGATCACATTGTGGATCATCACGTTCCCGAATGCGGACCATATGTCCTTGGTGCGCTTTGTCTTGTCGGTCCTGTGGCTGGCGTTGTCGGAGAACACGAGGCTTTCCAGCATGCCGTCTTCATTGTAGGCATACACGGAAAGGCCCTTGGGGAAGAAGTCCACCTTGGCCGTGTCGCTTTCGTAGGTCTCCATCAGGGGTGCCTCGATACGCATCTCCACCTTGCCGTTCCTGGTCTGCACCGTGAACATGTCGGTCAGTGTCTGGACCGGGGTGGCGGACAGGTCGAGCGAGTCCGCTTCCGCCAGCTGGTTCCTGCAGGAAACGACAACGCTGGCAAGCGCCAAAACGCTTGCCAGCATCAACGTGTATTTCGTGTTCAGTGTCAAATTCTACTTGATGGTGCGGACTGTCGTGGACACCCTTGCGCCGCCACAGACGAAGGTATAAGTGCTGCCGGCGGTCAGGTCGTACATGAACGCGTCTGCCACTTTCGGGAAGTACTTGCTGTACTGGCTGATGTAGCGGTTGGCATCTTCGGCGATGCTCGGATCGGCCGCCTTAGCCTTGTTCATGTAGTCGCATGCCACCCAGTAAGGCGCCCAGCGGTCGGATTCCCTGGTGCCGCAGTTGGTGCCTGCCCAAATAGTACCCATGAGCAGGTATGCCTTTCCGGCGAGGCTCTCGTCCATGGAAGGCACCTTGGCGGCGGCTTCGGCAGCAGTGGATGAACGGCCGTTCTTCACGCAGTAGACGGCAAGCTCATAGAGATAGGCCGCATCTGCCTTCACGTCGGAATCATCACGCTCGATGGCTTCCTGCATGTACTTGATGGCCTGGCTCACGTTGCCCCTTGCGGACTGCAGCTTGTACAGATAGTATGCGGCAGCTGCAGAAGGCTCGAGGGTGTACATGGTGGTGACGGCGTTCAGGAAGAGGTCGTTGTCGTTGCAATCCTCGGCCAGGCTCAGCATCTTGACGATGTTGGTGGCAAGCTTGAGGTCGTTGGGGTTGGCCTCGTAGCGGGGACCGAAGAGCTTGAGCAGGTCGTCGCAGGACGCCACCTTGCTGGAGATGAAGAGGTTCTCGATGTTGGTGCGGAAATCTGCAACCTGCTGCTTTTCAATGTCGGAAGCAGGATTCACGGCCTCCAGCATGGCGAGGTTGCGCTGATAGAGGTTCAGCACTTCCTCGGTGCCGAGCTGGCCGGCGGTGTAGAGGTCCACGGCCGACTTGAAGTCGTTGAACACCACTGAAGGCTTGGTCTTGTCGCCGAGGGCGGCAATCACGCTTTCGTAGATGTCGAAGACGCGCTTCGGGTCGGACTTTATATACTTGGCCGCGTAGGTGGCCTTGTTGTTGAGCGCGGTGGCCGCATACTTGGGATAGTACTGCGCCCTCTGGTCCTGGAGGGTCAGGAGCGTGTCCACGAGACCTTCCACCATGATGGTGTTGCGGGCGTTTTTGGCGATAAGCCTCGACACCAGCTCGGAACCCTGGATAAGCAGGTTCTGGCTGCAGGAAGGAGGACATATCTTATATGCCTGGCGCCAGTTGGGTGTGGCGTCGTCATAATTCTTCTGTTTGTAATACTCGGTGTAATAAGAAAGGTACTTGACGCACTCTTCGGCATTCTCACCGTACTTGCTCATATCCTGCGCGAAGAGATTCGCACCGGAGAGCGTTGCAACCAGGCTCAAAGCCGCTAAAAATACTTTTTTCATATCTTTCGATTTTATGTTGTTTACTGATACTGGTGTTTTTGGAACCAGATATCGAACATGTTGAATCCAATCGAAAAGTTAACGTACGTTTCGCGGATCATATTGTCCTTTACCGTTCCCCTCCGTCCAAAATCCATACCAAGCGTAATTCCGTTGTAGCCGGGGAGTATTGGAAGAGTGGCACCAAGCGTTATGCCATAAGCATTTACGTGGTTGCCGTCCACCGTGAAATAATCCTGTTTATAATATAGTCCGCCACGGTAGGTGATCCTGTTGTAGTAGTAGCGGATATCGTTGCGGTTGGGGGTGTATTCAAAGCCTGCGCGGTAGGATTCGGCGACGGTGGTGCCGAACATGGAGAGGCCCGCGCCGGGCACGAGGTTGCCGGCGAAGCCTTCCCTTGTCTCAAGCCCGCTGCCCGTCCAGTTGGAGCGGGTGTAGTCGAACTCGATGCTTAACTTGTTGGAGAAGTTGTAGGATATACCGGCTCCCATTTCGCTCGCAAGGCGCACGTCGCCGGGCACCCCGTGCTTGTAGTAGAGGGTGTCGGTCATCACGCTGCCGGTCGAATAGCGGTAGCTCTCCACGTCGCCCGCCAGCTGGGCCGCCGTTTTATAGGTGCCGCCCACGATGATGGAGCTGTGTTTGCCTATGGGCTGTTCGTACTGGAGTCCGAATTTGCCGGCAGGAGCGGTCAGCTGGAGTATATGGCCGTTGGAGGCGCCGTTGTAGGAGCTGCCGGAGAAGGTCTCGAGGAAGGTCTTCTCTATACTGCCGAAGTGGAATATGAATTCAGCGCCGAGGGAGAGGCGTTTCCAGAAGGTCACGCCGCCGCCTATGAAAGCCTGGTAGATGCTTCCCTTGCCGGATGCCGTGTAGGAGATGTTGCCGGTCCGGCCTATCACGTCCGGGTCGTCGAAATAGTAGCCGTAGCCGTAGCCCGTGTCGCTGTAGGGAAGCAGCCCTACCATCAGCGCGGAAGAGCGCCAGATAGGGAAGCTTATTATCAGGTTGTTGATATTGAACGTGTTGGACGCGGACCTTGCGTCGCCCTGGCGGAATAACTTGTTGTCCTGCAGCAGGGAGTAGTCCGCCATGAACGCAAGGGAGTCGCGGGCAGTCACGGCCGCCGGATTCATAGGGTTGATGTAGCGGTTGTTGCGGCAGGCTATGCCCACTCCGCCCATGGACTTGTTGAAGGCGCTGCCAGGGGTGGCGAGATCGCCGACGCCGAAGATGGAATAGGGGGTATAACTGCCGTAGGTCTGGGCCGACAGACCCACACCGGACAGCACAAATATGGCCGACAGCAGTAACTTACTGAATGTTTTTCTTGACATATTCATCAGTTATTATCGCCAACCCCATCAAACCGAGATTACAAACGACAAATATGGAGTTTTTCATCCGCTTGGCAAAATAAATTGCGTCGCCGCCGGTGAAAATCACGATATTTTCCGGGTTGGAACGAATGTACCCGTCTATTTCAAACATTATACCTGAAATGATTCCCGACTCTATCGAAGACTGCACGGAGTCTCCCGTGAACTTGCAATCCTGGGGCATATCCACCAGCGGAAGCGCCTTCGAATAGCGGTTGAGGGCCTTGAAACGGGTGCGGCAGCCAATGGAAATATTCCCGCCAAGATAGCGGCCCTGCGAGTCAAGATAATCGACGGTGAGCGTGGTGCCGAGGTCGAAGACTGTGCAGGACTTTCCCTTGAAAAGGGTTTTGGCAGCCACCAGCGAGGCGGCCCTGTCGTAGCTCAGGTAGTCGGGAATGCCGTAGGAAGACAGGGCGTCGGGATGCGACGGGTCAAGTATCATCAGATACTGACAGGAGTCGCGCAGCAGCGCCTCTTCCTCGGCTGTGAGGTCGCGCACCGACACGACGGCTATCACCAGGGGGGTCTGTTTATCTGTCACGGACTTGATGAAGTCCATGACCTTCTCGCCCTGGTACCTGAAAGTCTTGCCCAGCACGGAGTCCTCCGACCAGGCTGCCTTCACGGCGGTGTTGCCTATTTCTATCAATAAATTAGCCACTTTATTTGAGCTACAACCTACAAAGGTACGAATTTTATTCCAACTTCGTCAGAATAGCCCTCGCTTTTTCCAAACTGTCCACCTTTCTGGTCACAACTTTAAGCTTTCCTTCGCTCTGTTTGAGTTCCAGCTGGACCACTCCGGAGTTGATTCTTTCGAGTATGCGGGAGAAGGTGTCGGACTGGAAGTATGGCGACATCTGGTTGGAAATGAAGAAGGCTATGAACATGCCGTTCTTCACAATTATCTTCTCGAATCCCAGGCGGGTGCCGGCGTTGCGTATCTTCACCACTTCGAAGAGGTTCTCCACTTCCCTGCTCATGGTGCCGAAACGGTCCTGCAACTGGGTCTTGAAGAGTTCTATTTCCTTGTCGGAATAAAGGGAGTCGAGCTGCTTGTAGATGCGGATCTTCTCTGCCGTGATGTCGATGTAATCATCCGGAATCATGGCCGGCTGGTCGGTCTCTATGGTGCAGTCGGTGCTGAAACTGCCGCGCCCGCTTTTCTGCACCAATCCGGTCTCCACTCCGAGTTCATCCATGGCTTCGGACAGTATCTTCTGGTATGTCTCGAATCCCATATCCATGATGAATCCGCTCTGTTCGGCCCCGAGAAGGTTGCCGGCGCCGCGTATGTCGAGATCCTGCATGGCTATGTTGAAACCGCTTCCGAGGTCGCTGAACTCCTCTATCGCCTTGAGGCGGCGGCGCGCGTCGTCGGTGAGGGTGGTGAGGGGCGGCACTATCAGGTAGCAGAACGCCTTGCGGTTGGAGCGCCCCACGCGCCCGCGGAGCTGGTGGAGGTCGCTCAGGCCTATATTCTGGGCCTGGTTGACAATTATGGTGTTGGCGTTGGGAATGTCCAGACCGCTTTCTATGATGGTGGTACAGAGCAGCATGTCGTAGTCGCCCCGGATGAACTCCAGCATACGGTTTTCCAGTTCCCGGGACTCCATCTTGCCGTGCGCCACGCATATCCTCATGTCCGGAATGAGACGGTGGAGTATGTCGTGGATGGCAGGAAGTTCCTCCACTTTGTTGTGCAGGAAGAACACCTGTCCTCCCCTGTTGAGTTCGTATTCCACGATACCCTTTATCTCATCCTTGTCGAAGAGAATTATTTCCGTCTGCACGGGGATGCGGTTGGGCGGGGGAGTGTTGATTATGCTGAGGTCGCGCGCGCCGAGCAGGGAGAACTGGAGCGTGCGGGGAATGGGGGTGGCGGTGAGTGTGAGGGTATCCACGGCGGCGCGCATCTTCCTGAGCTTTTCCTTGGCAGCCACGCCGAACTTCTGCTCCTCATCGATAACCAGCAGCCCCAGGTCCTTGAATTCGAAGGATTCGCCCAGTATCTTGTGGGTGCCGATGAGTATGTCGATTTTGCCTTCCTTGACGCGCTGCTTGACGGACGCTATGTCCTTGGCTGTGCGCAGGCGGCTGACGTAATCCACGGTGCAGGGAAGGTTCTTCAGGCGCTCGGTGAATGTGGTATAGTGCTGCAGCGCAAGTATGGTGGTGGGCACAAGCACCGCCGTCTGTTTGCCGTCCACGGCCGCCTTGAATGCCGCGCGTATGGCGATTTCCGTCTTTCCGAATCCCACGTCTCCGCAGATCAGACGGTCCATGGGACAGGTGTCTTCCATATCCCTTTTGACCGCTTTGGAGGCAAGCTCCTGGTCAGGGGTGTCTTCATACATGAACGAAGATTCCAGTTCCTCCTGCAGATAGGTGTCGGGGGAGAATGCATAGGCCTTGGACGCCCTGCGCTTGGCATACAGCTGGATAAGGTCCTTGGCTATGTCTTTCACCCTGGACTTGGCGCTGTTCTTCAGGGTTACCCAGGTCTTGGAGCCGAGCTTGTTGATTTTCGGCATCTCACCGTCCCTGGAGCGGAAGCGGGATATCTTGTGCAGGGCGTGCACCGACACGAACACCACGTCGCCGTCGCGGTAGGTGATCTTGACCACTTCCTTCATGCGTCCGAAGTCGTCCCGCATGCGCACGAGGCCCCCGAACACGCCCACGCCGTGGTCGATGTGTACCACGTAGTCGCCTATGTTGAAAGAATTCAGGTCGTTGATGGTCAGCTGCTCAGACTTTTCGACGGTGCGCCTGAGCCGCACCCTGTGGAAACGGTCGAATATCTCATGGTCGGTGTAGCAGCATATGTTATCCTGCTTGTCGATGAATCCGTTGTGGATGTTCTTGCCTGCAATGAACTCAGGTATCAGGCCTCCGTTCTGGGAGAGTATGGACTCTATCCTGTCGAGTTGGGACTGCTTTTCGCCGAATATATAAACTTTGTAGCCGCTTTCTATCTTTTCCCGTATGTCTTCCGTGAGCAGTTCGAAATTCTTGTTGAATACGGGCTGGGGGGCTATATTAAAATCAATAGTTTCTTTATTCTGCGCGGACAGAGGGGTATCTATGAATACCCTGCGGTAGTTTTTGGTAAGGTCGAAGAAAGGGCGCCCCTTATACATATCGGAGGAGTCCATCCACACCACTGCTTCTTTCGGGAGCAGTTCCAGGATGCTCTGGCCGGATTCGTCACCTTCAGATATAATGTCGGATATTATTTCCGCCTTCCCGCAGGGCTCGACGGACAGCTGCGTGTTGCAGTCGAACAGGTGGATCTTTTCAACCTCGTCTCCCCAGAAGGATATGCGGAAGGGATGGTTGCGGGAATATGAGAATATATCCACTATGGAGCCCCTTATGGCGAACTGACCGGGAGCTGACACGAAATCCACCCTCTCGAAACCGCCTGCAGCGAGCTTTTCCGTTATGCTTTCATGGGATATGTTCTGGCCTGTGCTTATTTCGAAAAAAGCTTCCCTGATGCGCTGACCGGTAGGTATAAGTTCTTCTATAGCATCCGGATAGGTGACTACCAGAAGCCTGGTGCCGTCGTAGTTTATTAACTTTTCGACTGCCGATGTGCGCTGAACTCCGAGTGAGGATTTATAATTGCTTCTCTCTATGCTCTTTCCGGAAGAAGGGAGAAAAAACACGCAGTCGCCTTCAATCTGGGTGTAAAGGTCTGAAGAGCAATACTCCGCAGTCTCCTGATTCGGCAGAATAACGAAATGAAGGCCCTCCTGCGCCGCCTCAGCCAGCACGAACCAACGGGCGGACAAAAACAATCCCCGACAGAAAACATCCTTGCCGGATTGTAATCTGTCTTCCAGAAGTGAGGTCGATCTTTTGTTTATTAACATCAATCTCAAAAAATATGTTTATATCCGGTTGAAAACCCTGTTAATACCGGGACGGAGTTTTTTATCCACAATCCATTATTTTCCGACTAACACTGTTTTCAACATCTTTTAATTATTCAACTTTCTGATAATCAATATACTTAGTGAATTATTAACATATTAACCAAAGTATAAAAACATCATCAGTTTTAAATTAAAAGAACTATATTTGTAATTGAAAAGGATTAACGAAATGTCGGATTTCAACCCCCACAATTCAAACGAGGGCAAAGATAAGGATTTAGATGGAATAATCCGGCCCCGGGAACTGGAAGATTTCACCGGTCAGGCGGAAATCGTGTCCAATCTCAAGATTTTCATCCAGGCAGCCAAGTTAAGGGGTGAGCCTCTGGACCACACGCTGTTCCACGGGCCTCCCGGCCTGGGCAAGACCACCCTCGCGCACATCATAGCCAACGAGATGGGCGTGAACATGAAAATCACTTCAGGTCCAGTGCTCGACCGCCCCGGCGACCTGGCAGGCCTGCTGACCTCCCTGGAGACAGGCGATGTGCTGTTCATCGATGAAATCCACCGCCTCTCCCCCGAGGTTGAGGAGTATCTCTACTCGGCGATGGAGGATTATGTGATTGACATCATGATAGACAAGGGCCCTGGAGCCCGCTCGGTGCGTATATCTCTCAATCCTTTCACGCTGGTTGGCGCCACGACCAGGTCCGGCCTGCTGACGGCTCCCCTGCGCGCCCGTTTCGGCATAAAGAGCGGTCTGGAGTACTACGACACCGACCAGCTCATCCATATAGTCAAGCGCAGCGCAGACATATTAAAGATAGGTATAGACGACCAGGCTGCACGCGAGATAGCACTTCGCAGCCGCGGTACTCCCCGAATAGCCAACGGTCTTCTGAGGCGCGTACGCGACTTCGCCCAGGTGGTGGGAGACGGTCATATAGATCCCGAGATTGCGCGCTACGCCCTGGATAAACTGAATATTGACACCCGCGGCCTCGACGCCATAGACAACAAGATACTCCGCACCATTATCCAGACCTTCAAGGGCGGTCCGGTCGGAGCCAACACCATAGCGACGGCCATAGGCGAAGACCAGGGCACCTTCGAGGAGGTGTATGAGCCTTTCCTTATCAAGGAAGGCTTCATAGTCCGCACCCCTCGCGGCCGTATAGCCACAGAGCTTTCCTATAAGCACCTGGGCCTTATAAAAGAGCCAGAAGAAGGCAGTCTGTGGGGTTAGTTTTTTTGATTTGAATAAATATTTATTGTTATGGATAGGATAGTTTTTTATGAGACTCCTTCTGCGAGGGTAGTTTATACACTATCGCAGTGCATTATTTGCGAATCTGAAGTTATTCCGGGGAATAACGGTGCCATGCGCAATGGCTATGGCGATGCTGATGAAATTTAATAATTCGGGAGGTACTACAATGAAAGCAAGATTTTTAGCACTTTTTATTATTCCCGTCACTATCATCGCATCCTGTACCAGGGAAAAACCTGAAGTTCCGGAAGATAATCCCGAAGTGGTCACAGAACCTGCCGACTCCGTTTGGCACATTACCATCCAGGCCAGCAAGGGTGCGGATACCAAGGCGCTTTACTTGGATACTTCCGGCGGAAAGGATGTTCTCAACGCCTACTGGAAGGCTGGCGAGAAGGTTAAAGTGTACAACGGCAGCTCCCTGCTCGGCACTCTTGACGTAACCCCCGGCTCCGGCGACTATCCCACCACCGCCACCCTGAGCGGCATTGTATCCATCTCCGGCCTGGCCCAGGGCAACCAGCTCACCCTTCTCATTCCCCGCGAAACCTGGAACTACACGGGCCAGGTGGGCACCCTGGAGAGCCTCCAAAGCAATTACGACTACGCCACGGCAACGGTGACGATCAACAATATAGAGACATCCACCAACACCGTCAGTACCACCGCCGCCACCTTCAACAACCAGCAGAGCGTATACCGCTTCGCGTTTAAGAAGGACAACGCTGATTTCAGTATCAGGGATTTCAGCATCTTAAGTGCAGGAAACAGGATTGTGAGCGCGACGACGCTGGGCGGCACTCCCACCCTGGGCGGCTTCACCGTCACTCCCGCTTCCGCCACGAACGCCCCCCTGTTCGTTGCCATCTGCAATACCGGAACCACTGACGACACCTACAACTTCATCATCACCGGCTCGGACGACGCCCTCTACATGGCCACCAAGGACATCCCGGCACGCGTCCTGGACGTGCCCGGCAAATTCATAAGCGCCAAGAATATCAATGCCACCAAGTCCGATTTCGCTCCCGTGGATGGCACAACCGACACAGCCCTGTAGTCCTATGAAAGCAAGCAATATCCTCTATACCATAGCCCTGGCGATCGTACTCCTCGCCGGCGGCCCCGCCGCCTGGGCGGCAAATACCTGGAAGGTAGATTACGTTACCAGCAGCGGCAAATTCAAGATTTCCCGCAGTGGGGACACCTCCATCACGGAGACCGTACAGTACCGCACCGTCTCACTATCCGCAATCGCCGGGCAGCACTTCACTGAAAGGACCGGAACGGTGACCTTCGGGGCTGGAGATACCGACAAGGAAATCGCCGTCGCCGAGAACACCCCCGGCACCGCTGCCTATCTGTACCAGAACGGCACTTCCCGAAAGTACCGCTTCGAGGTCCTGGACCAGGGCGGCTTCCGCCTGGCCTACAAGGACCGCACCATCACCACCGGCACCAGCGTACCCAGCAGCGGCCTGTTCAGCGAGAAGGAAATCACCATCTACACCGATGAGCTTGAATACAACGATGCAGGTTACGATAAGAACACCAACAACCCTCATTACATAAACAGTTCAAGCTACTATAATCTCAGCGGGATTGCCCCTGTGGCCTACTACACCCTCATCGGTGCCGAGCTGCGCTCAACGCTGAGTTTCGATGCAAAGGAGAAAGCCAACGGCTACCAATACGTTCAGATTCTCATCAACAATACCAGCTCCTGCGACAATCGTAAGGACTGCAGCAACGGCGACCCTGGCAATATCAGCCTCTCGCGCTATATGGCAGGTTTCGACCATCAGCCAAGCAGCACCAATACCACTTACGCAGCATACACCTTCCCGGTCCTTTCGCAGCCTGACAACAATCAAAATCCAGTTGACAACGCCTGGAACAATGGCGTAACAAACAAACTCTATAAACAGAAGTTCAACACCAACTGCCGTGCCACCGACGGCCGGCTCATCCTCCCCTTGGACTTCAACACCTTCGTAGTTCGCTTCAATGCCAGCGGCGGCGGTAGCAGCGATAAAGATGAATGGTTTGCCAAGAACGTCAAGGCTCACATCCAGGCCGTGGACGGCACGGCACCCTCTCGCCTTGGCGACCCTGTCGTCTCCGGTAGTATGCACGCCAAGGGCAATACTTTCTATGTTTCAGTTCCCTTCCGCGAGATTGTCACCGTGTCTGGCACACCCACCCTCAGCACCACCTGGGGCAGTGCGTCTTATGTCTCCAGCAACGGCGGCTCCGGCTCCAACGTCCTCACTTTCTCCGGCACCATCACTGCTGATGCCGGTACAACCCTCACTGTGAACAGCATCAGCGGCACCATTAAGGATCTGGCTGGCAACGAACTCAACAGTGCTGGCAAGACCATCAATAAAGACTATGGCACCACGGTCGATGCCAGCGCCTCATACTCCATCACATACGACCTCGCGGGTGGTACCATAGCCACAGCCAATCCTACCACTTATACCTACGAGACGGCAGCTTTCACGCTGAACAACCCCACCCGCCTGGGCTATTGGTTCAACGGCTGGACGGGCAGCAACGGCAGCACGCCGAGCACCACCGTAACCATATCCAACCACTCCCACGGCAACCGCACTTATACCGCCAACTGGATACAGGTCTGGACGGGCAGCGGCACACAGGGAGACCCCTACGTCATCTCATCCACTCAGGGTCTGGACCTGCTGGCGCAATACGTCAATAGCGGCAACAACTGCAGCGGAGTCTATTTCCAACTTGGCGACGACATTGCCTACACCTACACCACTGACTGGAACAACTCCACCAGCCAGGAGGACAACTACACCGCTATCGGCACCCGCAACAGCAAATTCCAAGGCACCTTCGATGGCCAGGGCCACACTGTAAGCGGCATCCGCCTCTACAGGGGTGGCCATAATACTGATGATTGCCATCAAGGCCTCTTCGGCTACATCAGCGGCGGTACCGTCCGCGCTGTCAACCTGGCTGATGCCCGCATCACTGGATGTAATGAAGTGGGTGGCATAGCAGGCTACATCTTCAGCAGCACTGTGGAGGACTGCTCTGTGGCCGCCGATGTCTGCATCCACGCCGCACAAAGCTCTTCTTGGTACCACGGCGGCATCGTGGGCGACAATCAGGGCACCGTGCGGCGCTGCCTTAGCCGCGCCATCCTCACCGTTGCCGATACCTCTGTTTGCCAAGACTACGGCGCTATCTTGGGCAAAAACAACACCAGCGGACACGCATTAAAGGACTGTATCGCCATCAGCGCCATTGTCCCAAGCGTTAATAATGCCGGTGCTATCACCGGTAACAACGATGATAATAGCAGTTACTACGTCCAGCACAACTACTACCGCGCCTGCACCGTAGCCGGAACGGCTAACGCCACCGGCGTGGGCGTGGGGTCGGACAAGGGAGACTCCTCGCCCCACGACCTCACCGCCAACCAGGGCGCCCAGGCGCTCTACAGCATCACCCTGCCGGACGGTGTCACCTTGGTGCGCACCGCATCGGCCACCCTGCCGGGCACGGGCAACAAGACCTACGACACCGGCGCCGATATCGACGGCACGCCCTACGCCTATGACGGGGCTACGCTACGCCTTTCCTACACCGGCGATGCACTGGCGGAAGGCTATACCTACGCCGTTTCTATCAACGGAACTCGCGCCACCGACAACGGCAACGGCACATACACTGCCACTATGCCCGCCGCCGATGCCACCGTTACCGTCAGCACAGTTGCCAAGGACTTTACCGCCGACGGCCACAGCGGCGACAGCGAAGCCGATGCCTATATCATCTACAACAATGATCAGCTGGACCTGCTGGCAAAAATGGTGAACGGCACCGACGGCTACGCCGCCAACACTTTTGAAGGCAAGTACATCAAGCTGGCTAATGACATCACCTATACTCATACCTCCGACTGGAACAACTCTACCAGCCAAGAGCACAACTACACCGCCATCGGAATATATTCCGGCAATACACGCTACTATTTCCAAGGCACCTTCGACGGCGACAACCATACCGTCAGCGGTATCCGTATCTATAAGAACGGTACGTCTAATTCCGACAAATATCAGGGCCTCTTTGGATACGTCGGCGGGAGCGGTACGGTGAAGAACGTCACCGTCAGCGACGCCCGCATCACTGGCTCTCATTATGCCGGCAGCATCGTTGGTACAAACTTGGGCACAGTCACCAACTGCCACGCCAGCAATACCGTTGCCATCACCTCTGTATCAAATACTCCGGCCAACTATCACGGCGGCATCGTCGGAAATAACGGCACCGATGATACATTCAATGGAACAATCCTCAATTGCACCAGCGCCTCCACGCTGACTGCCAACAGCCAAGAAGCCATTTATTACGGCTCCATTGCCGGACAGAACAGGGGCCGCATCGAAAACTGCCACGCCGTGTACGCCAGCATCCCCGCTCTGGAGCGCGTATTTGGTGTTATCACTGGCCATAACAGCGGCACCCTCACCGCCAACTATTACCGTAGTTGCACCATTGGCGACACCGCCAATGGTGTAAACGTGGGCGTAGGCAGTAGCTCAGGCGCACCTGCCGACCAGGCCGGCGCCCGCAGCGTCCACTCGCTCACCCTGCCGGTGAGTGTCACCGCCACAGGCGAGAGCGTTGATATTGACGCCACCACCTACTATGCCGCAGGCGCTACCGTCACGCTGAGCCACGGCAGTGTCCCCGCGGGGTATGAGGCTTTCGAAGGCTACAGCCTGGACGGTACGCCCATCGATGGCAACACCTTCACGATGCCCGCCGCCGACGCCATCGTCACCGCCCGCTGGACGGTCATCGACTTTGAATCCGGCCACGCCGGCACGGAAGCTGATCCGTATATCATCTACAACAAGGATCAGCTGGACCAGCTTGCATCCAACGTGAATGGCGGCACCAGTTACTCCGGCAAGTTTATCAAACTGGGCGCCGATATCGAATACCCCCACACTACCGACTGGGACGACGCCACCAGTACTGAGAACAACTACACCTCTATCGGCAGCACCGAATGGCCATATTTCCAAGGCACTTTTGACGGAGACGGCCACACCGTCAGCGGCATCCGCATTTGCAATGGAAATGGAGATGACCAGGGCCTCTTTGGTGAGGTTATTGGTGGCACTGTCAGGAATCTCACCCTTACCGACGCCCGCATCACCGGCCGCCAAGAAGTCGGCGGCATCGCGGGATATATAACTGCGAATTATGGCTTAGGCGGCCTCATCGAGAACTGCCACGTCACTGCCAGCGTAGCCATCCACGCCGCGGCCGACTATTCCCGTAATCACGGCGGCATTGCGGGAAAAGTCAACGGTGGCACCGTCAGAGGCTGCAGCAGCGCTGCAACGCTAACCATTGCAGACGGCATTTCCAACTGCGATAGCTACGGCGGCATCGCAGGTTTCTTGGGCGTCAATCTGCAAAACTGCCTCATCCTCAGCGCCAACATCCCCAGTCTTGATTGTGTCGGTGCCATCGTGGGTAATTCCAGATACATTGGACCCACCATCAGCCACAACTACTATTACGGCTGCACCGTGAACGGCACTTCCAACGCCAGCAATGTGGGCTTCGGCTCGTACTCTTACGAAGACGATTATAATGAGTACAATGGCGACATCACCGCCAACGACGGCGCGATCCGTGCCGAAAGCTCCACCACCAAGCCCGCGGAAATCGGCGCGCAGATTGCTTCATACTCCAACGGCCTCACTGTGTATGAGCACGGCGCATATTATAACGGTACCTACTACCTCCGTCACGACCTCGCTGGCACGGCTACGGCCCTTACCCTCACCCCGGGCACCAAGGACGGCGTGAGCGCATACTGGGGCACATTCTACGACAGCGCCACCAACTACACCTTGAGCGAAGGCGCCGCGGCCTACACTTTAGGCTCGGACCACAATCTCTACCGCCTGGGCGACGACGGCCGCACCATCCCCAAGGGAGTGGCCGTGGTCATCATCGCCACATCGGCCGATGCTTCACTTTTCCCCGCCGGCACCGGTGACCTGAGCATCACCGACCACGCCCCCGGCGGCAATACCCTTGTGGGCAACGACATCGACACTTCCTACCCCACAATCTATGTCCTGTCCGTCAATGACTTGGGTGAAATAGGGTTCCGCAAGCTTTCCACCGGCACCCTTCCCACCCACAAGGCAGGCTACGAGCCCCAGGGAGGTATGCAAGACTACGACAAACAAGGCAATCAAGAATGGTAAGTATGAATAAGCATAGTTTCTTAGCCCTCGTACTTCTGGGCGTTATATCTTTGGGATGTGCAAAGGAGATTCCCGAACAGGTCGGGAATGACGACCTCGTCATCCCCGGCTCGACCGGGGACCCCGTCACCGTCACCACCACCATTACCCTGGCCGATGCTTCCGGCACCAAGGCCCTTACTGCCGCCGGCGTGAAGACCTTCGCCCCTGGCGATGAAGTGGCCGTCATTTATATGTCGCAGGTCTCTGAGAGTCAGTGGTGGACCGCATATTATCCGGACGTAGCAAAAGCTACTCTTAGCGCAGAAGACATCAGCAATGATGGTAAGTCAGCCAGAATTTCCGTTTCGATGAATCAGATTATTCCTGACGCACAAGTGCGAATCATTTACCCGGCAAAAATGTTGAACCCGAGCGGTTATAGATATAACGAGATCGACGACGACAGCAATATCAACTACGCCGCCCTCGCCACACAGGATGGCACCCTGGCCTCGCTGGCCGCGAACCTGGACCTCGCGGTTTATGACGG
The DNA here is from genome assembly GCA_017617715.1 of Bacteroidales bacterium. Classification (GTDB taxonomy): domain Bacteria; phylum Bacteroidota; class Bacteroidia; order Bacteroidales; family UBA932; genus Cryptobacteroides. Next base: position 30,085 of record JAFZVQ010000033.1, read on the forward strand.
TCGCTGCAATGGCGTGGAACTGCCGAGGCGCATTCAGATGGAGAACCGGCTTGCCATATGTGAGTTTACCGTCAGGGACGATGACAGCAATGACATCACTTCCTCCGTTACCCGCTTTAGTGTCTCCGACGGCACCGACACCTACACCGTCTCCCGCGCCGCCGGTCCCGGCCCCATCTATGTGGCGATGAAGCCCGTTTCTAACGGGAATCTGACCTTCTCCGCAACCGATGCCTCGAGCGTTTATGAAAAATCGGTAACGGCCAAGACCCTCGAAGCCAATAAGATGTACCCCATCGGCGTGACGATGGCCAAATCGTTCGACGCAAGAGCCACGCCGCTAACCTTTGAGGCGATCAATGCGTGTACTGTTACTTATTCTCCCGCTGATCCATCACTTACAGTTCAGTACCGCCTGAACGGCGCCAACTGGACCGACTATAGCGCGGCCATTGATCTTGCCGCAGGCGACATATTAGCGTTCCGCGGGAAGAATGATACATACAAAGCACCGAACCATCGCAGTATTATTACTTGTTCCGATGATTGCTACCTCTATGGCAACATTATGAGTCTGGTTACTGACTATACTCAGGATCCGTATGCTTTTGTAGACAATGTGGAATTGGTTGGCGAAAGTACTTTTTACAGATTGTTTAATGATTCTAATTACGGCAGCCATATCAAAAGTCACGCATCCAAGCCTGTCGTGCTTCCTGCTACTACTCTAACAACGTACTGCTATGGCTCTTTGTTTGAAGGAACCGGCCTGACAACTGCACCAGCTCTACCTGCCACGACATTGGCTTCCTATTGCTATGGTTATATGTTCTCTGGCTGCACCGGCCTGACAACTGCCCCGGTTTTGCCTGCCACGACATTGGCTTCCTATTGCTATAGTTATATGTTCTCTGACTGTACCGGCCTGACCGTTGCTCCAACTTTGCCGGCTTCGACCTTGGCGATCAATTGCTATCGCAATATGTTCAGTGGTTGCACCGGCCTGACAACTGCACCAGATCTACCGGCTACGGCATTGGCTTCCTATTGCTATAGTAATATGTTCAGTGATTGCACCGGCCTGACAACTGCACCAGATCTACCGGCTACGACTTTGGCTTCCTGTTGCTATCAAGGCATGTTCTATGGTTGCACTAACTTAAACAGTTTAACATGTTATGCCCTGTCGCTCCCCCAAACCAACTGTATCAGTAACTGGCTCGGTAATACTTCAGAAAGTGGAACACTTCGGGTTCACCCTGCTATAGATCCTGACTCTGATGTTTTTTGGATATATAATAATACCAACATACCCAACGGTTGGACGGTAGAGAAATATGTTGTTGCAACCAAAGCCCTTGCTATGGCGTCCTGGGAAGATGTCGGACGGGTCATCGGTGCCGATGGTAATGTTTATTCAACTATTGCCCTGGCAGAATCGGCCGGAACTACCGCTGAGGCGATGATTGCTTATATGGGAGCCGTTGACGATGTGTGTGAACATGGCCTGGCTGTCTCGCTGACAGATGTGAGCGACAGTGAGAACTGGAATGGAGCTGCCGGCGCAATCTCCACCTGGGCCTCATCCCATACCGTTCCTGGCTGTTCGTGGCGCCTGCCTTCCTTCAAAGACTGGCAGTACCTACTTTTTGGAATGTTTATTAATAATTTACGATATGATTCAAGTGTTAATGTATTGCTGTCATGTGTTGGGGAAACTGTTATGGATGCTGGATATTGGAGTAGTACATCTTTGGATGAAAATACAGCTCGTATAATTATTGTCCTAATCGATGGCGATTGTTATCTGGACAATACGGGATCTAAGGACGATGGATGTGCTGTCCGCGCCTGCCTGTCCTTCTGACCCCCCAGCCGGCAAGGCGTACTACGTGGTGACACCGCAGGTTCCTTCGTTCCGCTCGGAATGACAGTAATGAGCGTGGCATGATAAAGGCATCGCTTTCCCGGCGGTGCCTTTTGTTCTAAAGGAACTCAATAATAACTGAACCAAGTGATTGGAGTAGTGCGGAAAAATTCATAAATTTGTGAGATTTTTGAATTAATATAATTCTTAACATATGGCCGATAAACTTATTTCAAAGATTCCTGAAGGACCTTTAGCCCAGAAGTGGACTAAACGTAAGTCAGAAATTCATCTCGTGAGCCCCAACAACAAGCGTAAACTTGAGATCATTGTGGTCGGCACCGGCCTGGGCGGCGCTTCTGCAGCTGCCTCCCTCGGTGAGCTTGGCTACAACGTCAAGATTTTCTGCATCAGCGACTCCCCCCGCCGTGCGCACTCCATCGCTGCCCAGGGCGGTATCAACGCAGCTAAGAACTACCAGAACGACAACGACTCCGTCTACCGTCTCTTCTACGACACCATCAAGGGCGGCGACTACCGTGCCCGTGAGGCCAACGTGTACCGTCTGGCTGAAGTGAGCGCTGCAATTATCGACCAGTGCGTTGCCCAGGGCATCCCCTTCGCCCGCGAGTACGGCGGCTATCTTGCCAACCGTTCCTTCGGCGGCGTGCAGGTGAGCCGTACATTCTACGCCCGCGGCCAAACCGGCCAGCAGCTGCTTCTCGGCGCCTATGCTTCCCTGAACAAGGAAATCGCTGCCGGCACGGTGAAATCATACCCCCGCCACGAAATGCTCGACCTCGTGGTCATCAATGGTGAAGCGAAGGGTATAATCACCCGCAACCTCGTGACCGGCGAGCTCGAAAGGTTCGGCGCCCACGCAGTCATTATCGCCACCGGCGGCTACGGCAACACCTATTTCCTCTCCACCAACGCCATGAACTCCAACGGTTCTGCCGCCATGCAGTGCTACAGGAAGGGCGCTTTCTTCGGCAATCCCTGCTTCGCGCAGATCCACCCCACCTGTATCCCCGTCCACGGCGACCAGCAGTGCAAGCTCACCCTCATGAGCGAATCCCTCCGCAACGACGGCCGCATCTGGGTGCCCAAGAAACTGGAGGACGTGGAGAAGCTCCGCAAGCATGAAATCAAGCCCTCGCAGATACCTGAAGAAGACCGTGACTACTATCTCGAGCGCCGCTATCCCGCTTTCGGCAACCTCGTGCCGCGTGACGTCGCTTCCCGCGCCGCCAAGGAAAGGTGCGACGCCGGCTATGGCGTGAACGAGACGGGCAAGGCCGTGTTCCTCGACTTCTCCGAGGCCATCTCCCGCCTTGGCCACAAGAAGGTCGCCGAGCGCTACGGCAACCTCTTCGAAATGTATGAAAAAATCACCGCTTCATCCCCTTGGGAGGAGCCAATGATGATATATCCGGCCATCCACTACACCATGGGCGGCATCTGGGTAGACTACGATCTCCAGACCACCATCCCAGGTCTCTACGCCATAGGTGAAGCCAACTTCTCCGACCACGGCGGCAACCGCCTCGGCGCCTCAGCCCTCATGCAGGGCCTTGCCGACGGCTACTTCATCGTGCCCGTGACCATAGGCGACTATCTTTCCAAGAAGTTTGCAGAGCCCAAGACCGACATCAACAGTCCTGAGTTCGCCGAGGCCGAAAGGGCTGTCCAGGCCCGTATCGACAGGCTCTTCGCCATCAACGGCAAGGAGACCGTGGATTCCATCCACAAGGAACTCGGCCACATCATGTGGAACTACGTCGGCATGGCCCGCGACAAGGAAGGCCTCGAGAAGGCTATCGGCCTTATCAAAGACCTCCGCAAGCACTTCTACGAGAACGTGAAGGTGCCCGGAAGCCAGTACGAATTCAACCAGGAACTTGAGAAGGCCCTCCGCCTTGAAGATTTCTTCGACATAGGCGAACTGATGGCCCGCGACGCCCTCAACCGCAACGAGTCCTGCGGCGGCCACTTCCGTGTGGAGAGCCAGACCGAGGAAGGCGAGGCCAAGCGCGACGACGAGAACTACATGTACGTGGCGGCTTGGGAATACAAGGGCGAAGGCGTGGATCCCGAACTCCACAAGGAGCCTCTCGTATATGAAAACATCAAGGTTATAACCAGAAATTACAAGGACTAATATGGAATTCAATTTAAAGATATGGCGTCAGAAGAACGCCAAGGCCAAGGGCCATTTCGAAACCTATCATATTTCTGGTATAGAGGAGGATGCATCCTTCCTTGAGATGCTCGACATCCTGAACGAGCAGCTTATCCGCGAGGGCTGCGATCCAGTGGCCGTGGAAAGGGGATGCCAGAGCAGCGGCCCCGTGTCTTTCGACCACGACTGCCGTGAAGGCATCTGCGGCGCCTGTTCGCTTTATATCGACGGCCGCGCCCACGGTCCGGACGACCATGTGACCACCTGCCAGCTCTTCATGCGCCACTTCAAGGACGGCGCCACCATCACCGTCGAGCCCTGGAGAAGCGCCGCTTTCCCTGTGATCAAGGACCTTGTGGTGGACCGTTCGGCATTCGACAAGATACTGCAGGCCGGCGGATTCATTTCCGTCCGCACCGGCTCCGCCCAGGATGCCAACAATATCCTTATCCCGCACGACAAGGCCGAGGAGAGCATGGATGCAGCGGCCTGCGTGGGCTGCGGCGCCTGCGTCGCGACCTGCAAGAACGGCTCCGCGATGCTGTTCGTGGCTGCCCGCGTGAGTTCCCTCGCCCTGCTGCCGCAAGGCCGTCCCGAGGCCAAGCGCCGCGCCAAGGCCATGGTCGCGAAGATGGACGAGCTGGGCTTCGGCAACTGCACCAACACCCGCGCCTGTGAGCTCGAATGCCCCA
>JAFZVQ010000034.1 GCA_017617715.1 Bacteroidales bacterium
TATCTGGAAAGGCGACGACAAGAAGGTCATCATGGACGTCCTGTGCCACACCAAGGACGGCCGGAAGATAATCGTCGAGATGCAGCGGGCCGATAAGGCGAACCTGCGCAAAAGGATGCTGTACTACGGCGCATCAATGATCCATACCCAATTGCACAAGGGGGATTCATATGGGACGTTAATGCCGGTGTATGTCGTCTGTTTTATGAACTTCCGCCTCAAGCACGACACCGACAAACTGATTTATACGTATAAGTTCAGGGAAACATCCGGAGAGGGATATACCGCTAAAAGTCTGATTAATGTTTACCTGTGCGAGTTGCCTCGGCTTGCAAGCCATCCTGGCAAATCCCTTACTCCGGTGGAAGTGTGGTTTGATATTCTGCAAAATATGAGTACTTTTGTGACCAGACCGGAGATGTACGGCGAAAAATACGACCCTATTTTCGAGTCCAGCCTTCAGTCTCCCATACCAGATAAGGATAAACTTCAATACTTTCGCTCTATGTTCGACAACGACGTACGTTCATACCTCACCGATGAGGACCGTCAGGAAATAGCCGAAGAATTCTTCGCCAAAGGAGTTGATGAAGGAATAATCAAAGGACGGGTAGAAGGGAAAGCAGAAGGTAGGGCTGAGATGGCAAAAGCGCTTAAAGAACTTGGTGTTCCCGATGACAAAATTGCTCGAGCTTCCGGCTTGAGTCCGGAGGAGATTGCTGCGCTGTAGTTTGGCGTAAAATGTAAGTCGCTTTAAAACAATATGTTACAAAAACCAAGTTGGGGTAAATGCCCCAACTTGGTTTTTATAAGTGCTTATGAGCGAGCGGTTTGCGGTTTACGCTAATCGCAGAGGTAGGGGCCGTGGATGGCGTTCACGCGGTAGGCGTAGTCCGTGTCGTCCAGGACGTAGACGTAGAACTGGTCGCCGCCGGGCCATACGCGTATAACCACATGGCCTTCGGTGTTTTTGCAAAGGCCGTAGATTGCCGGATACTGGCTGACCAGGGTGGACGGTATGCCGGTGAAGAACATGTCCTGAGTTCCTGCATGGTTCTGGATGATACTCTGGTTGGGCTGGTCGGTGCGTTCGTAGAAACTCTGGGTGACCACCACTTTGGGTTCGTAAACATCTGACTCTATGTCATAAGATGCTTCGTTGTACATGTGGTGGTGGGCTTTCATTGCTTCTATGTTGCGGCCGATGCCGTTAGCCACAGTCCTGCAGATGCTCTGGACGTTCATGTCGCCGCTGGAGAAGAAGTCGAACTTGCCGTATTTCAGCAGGAAGGCGCATGACATGCCGTTCTCTGTGGTCACTCCGGAATCCACGACTGCGCTGCCATTCCATGCCAGTCCGTTTCCTGCGACACCGAACACTTCAAAGCCGGGACAGGCTGATGCGTTGTATAGCGGCACTATCTGGCTGTTCGAGCCTACTGTGAAGCGCTCCACTTGAAGTCCGGAGTTCACGGTGTTGTATTCGATAAACTTCCGGAGGTTGTAGGTAGCGGATTCCGAGTCGCCTTCGGTGTAGTCCGGGTGGGACTGGTCGATAAGTTTGTTGAACTTCACACGCTCATATATCCCCGTGATTCCTGCAAGATAGTACTCACCGGGCGTATGCATGGACCTGCCGCCGCCGAAATAGCCTATGTGGTCTATGTGGTAGTGGGTGGCGAGGAAATAGTCCAGAGCGTTATGACCGGAGGGCATGAAATACTTCACGTACGCCGCCTGGGTCTGCCAGGGGATGGCAGTTTCAGATGGCTTTGTGGGGGCGTCGGTGGTGCCACTCTTTTTGTAGTTGTAGAGGTCGCCTGCATCCACCATCATGGTGGTGCCGTCGGGGAAAATGTAGAAGAAACATTCTCCCCTTCCGGTACTTATGGCGTGGATGTCCAGGACCCCCTCCTGCCACAATGGCAGGGGGGCTCCTACGGACGCCTCGTTATAGGCTACCGACTCGTCTCTTCACTGCGGATTGAGTACGGGCCAGCTAGTGCCGCCGAGGTCGGCGTTATTGGAGTTGGATGCAACTGTCCATCCGCATACCGATCCTACGTACTTATTAGTTCCGGCCGTTACGGTTGAATTATCTGTAATGCTTGCAGAGTAGTTCTTGCAACCACTGATTTCAGATCCCGCTGCTGTCGAATTTGCCGCATCATTGCATCCTACTGCACCGGCTACACCACCTATACAAGGAAAACTGATAGGACCTGTACCATTGTAGATTGCGGAATTAATATTCCTGACTCGTCCATTGACTTCAATAGCTCCTTTGCTGGAGTCCGCGCTGTCACCATTTATGCAATCTACAACGCGATTATGAGCACAACCAACTATGCCCCCAACTTTAGGAGCCGCTGTGGTTTCTGTGCTACCTGTCTGACCAACATTGAAATTTGCTACAATAGCACCAACATTTATGCATTCAACTATGTCATTGACTGTAGCGCCAATAATGCCACCTGCGGATGCTCCTTGGGATCCCTCTGTATCAGATCCGGCATTTTTGTAGGTAGAATTCCAATTCAAAGTGATGGCACCTTCATTCTTGCATTTGTAAATAAGACCAGTACTTGGCATAGAGGCCTCTTTCCATGGAGCTGCATCATAGCCTCCTTTGTAATTACCTCCTGCGATTCCTCCTACGCAACACACCCTGCTGTATGCTGTGCCTGCCCCAATAGTAAGTGAAATATTGCCCTCATTTCGGCATTCGTCCAGAATATTCACAGAGTTGGACTGTGTGCTGTTAATAAGTCCGACAATTCCACCTATTCCGCTGTTTCTGGTATAATGTGAATTTGAGCACGATACGTCACTCTTATTTACGCAATTAATGAATTGACCATCAGTGCATTTGGGACAGAACACACCAAAAAAGAAAGATGTACGGTCTGGATCTTCTATAGTGATAGTGGATGAAACCTCACTGTTCTTTATTATTCCATTGTTGGTAGAGGTGACAATACCCATGTTATTGCTGCTCCACTTGCAAGTATAAGATCCACCGTCTACAATAAAACCGTCCACAATGCCCGTGCTAGATATTGAATTGAAAAGGGCTATTTCAAATGTGCAGTTTTGCACTTTCAGATCCTTTACGGTCCCGTCAACTGTTTTAAAAATAGTTGCGCTGATTATGGCGTTCTTAATTGCATGATTCTGTCCGTTGAAGGTTACGCCTGCGGGCAAGCTAGCTGTGCCGGCGAAAGAGGCTCCTGCATAATCAATGTCGTTCGCAAGCATAATATCGGAACTTCCGTTGAGCCAGTAGCTGTAATCGTCGTTGTTGATTGCGTTTTTCAATAATACGAAATCACGTGCCGTCTTGACCTGCCTTGGTGCTGAAGAAATCCCGCTGAAATTGACTCCGAATTTGCTGATGCGTCCGGCCTGGAACTTCAAGGGATTTGACGAGCAATCAAGAATTTTCTCGAAATGGCGGTCTCCTGAAGTGACCACGTGAATGGCAAGGGCGGATGCGGTGTTCAGCTCGGAAGGGGCGATCGCAAACCAGATAGGGCTACTCAAGTCAGTTATCCCCCTCATAGTCAACGAGGTATGGCTGCCGGATGAAAGAATTCCGTCGCCGTCAAGAGTCACGTTGCCTGCAATCTTGATATCAGGCGACATTGCCTGAATCTCCACGAACTTCACAGTCTCTCCACCAAGATCAATACCGCTGATGGTCATAAGTCCGTACGCCGTCGCATGTGAGAAACTCAGGGCGATGTTGCCAGGGACAACAGCTGCGCTGGCATAAGTCTCTTTGGCGAACAAGATAATTGATTCCGGGTCGCACGAAGCCGCCTGTGGAGCTTGAGACTTATCCATATCCGGGCTATACTTCACTGTCGCTGCAGTGCCACCTGAAGCCGTGGTAGTATTGGTGGTCACGCGGATGGTGATTTCACCTGAAGCAGGCAGGGCCAGGGTGCATTCTCCGAACTCAGCGGATTTGCCGCCGTCAAGAGGGGTGACTGAAAGTTCCTGGGTGAGATCGGGGTCATTGTTGACGCAGATAATCACCTTGTCGCCTGAAGACCAGAGCAGAGGATATGATCCGTTGTCTTTCTCGCCAAAGGCGGCCTTATTCGTGAGGACCTCGGAAGCGGAGAGATGGATAGTCTTGTAGACCAGACCGTCGCCCGGGGTTTCCGGGTTGATGTTCTTATTGCAGGAAGATGCGAAAGCCAGTGCGGCAATCGACATCAGTATGACAGTAATTCTTCTCATGGCTTCTTCGGATTAATAAGGTCCATATTCATCTTCATCCACATTCGCAATGGCATTGGGAACGGAAGAATTACACACAACGTAGCCGGCGTGAATAGTGATGATATTCACAAGCGGCTGATTGTAAACAAGTTGTTTCTTTATGTCCATGACAGGTCAAATTAGAGGTTTACATTGAAATTAGGTTGACTTGCGCTGGCGCTGCCGCAGAGATTGCTCTTGCTTGCCGCAGCTCCGTTGATGGTGCCGGCAACATTGATGGGGCTTGCCGACCCTCCGAGAGTAATGGATGACGTGCCCTGATACACGCCCACAAGCATGCCGCCGGTAGAATCCTGGCCGGAAGTGATGGCGCAGTTGACGGAGCATCCTTCGCCGGTGGAAACCGTCGCGTCCAGCTGAAGGCCTATAAGACCTCCGGTGGGGCAACTGAGGGTGGTATTGATGGCACCGGTGTTGGTGCATCCGGTCATCTTAAAGCCTTCGTGCAGACCGGTGATTCCGCCTACGCAGTGAAGTGAGGCGTTCTGGGTATAAGATACCGTGATTGAACCGGAGTTGGAGCAGTTCAGCATGTCTATGTTACCCATGCCTGCAATGCCTCCGAATGCATGGTACGCCTCGGCTGCGCTGGTCACGTTGCCGCTTTCAACCAGGTCTGCGGCGTTGGTGCATCCTGCCACAAGGGCGCCTTCGCATCCGGATGCCTTCCCGATAATTCCGCCGTAAGCCGAGTCGGATGTATGGTTGTTCTTCTTGAAAATGGTGCCTGTCGCAAGATTGTCGCAGTCGGAGATGAGCGTCCTGGACATGGTGCAGCCGATGATTCCACCGTAATAACCGGATTTGCTCTGGGAGCCGGCGCCAATCTCTCCGGCATTGGTGCACTCGCTGATTTCCACGTTGTAGGTACCGCCTTCCGTGGGCTGGTGGTCCATGCCGACAATGCCGCCTATGTAATGTGCGACTTTGATGTTGATGGTGGATGTGACCTTGCCCTCGTTGGCGCATCCGTTGATTATTACTCCGTCTGTGACACCTATACGGCCCACAATGCCGCCGGCAAAGGATGTGCTGATAAGGCCGTTGGCTTTTGTGGAAAGGTTGATTTCGGCAGAGTTCTGGCAGTTCTCAACAGTGGTGTCGGAATTGGTAATTTGTCCGACTATTCCGCCGATGTACATGTTTCCGGTCATTTTCACGCCGCTGGCGTTCTTTATGTCGCCATAATTCCGGCAGCCTGAGATAGCTGCGGGCCCGCCCGATCCGACACATCCGGTGATGCCTCCGGCCCGGAGGCCCATAGTGGCCGCGGCAGGGAGCACCATGGTAATAGGGACATAGGACTCGACATCGGCAATCAACACTTTGTCGCTGCCCTTGTTGTTCTTTACAAGGCCGGCAAGGGCTCCGACATAATAGCTTTCCGCCGCCGAATCGATGGTGATGGCGCTTACTCCGTCATATTCTCCGGATGGAGTGCAGCCGAGTTTCAGGTTCACGATCGCATTGTCGTCGCTGATGGTCTGGAACAGACCGAAGCGGTCGATGTCGGGATGCTTGGAAGTGTTGATTACGAAATTGTAGATGCTGTGACCCTGGCCGTCGAAGCTGCAACGTCCGGGAAGGGGATTCCATTCGCCTCCGCCCCAGTCTATGTCGGCAGTGAGCTTGACCACGTCTCCCCTGACGTAGGCGTTGATGTTGTCCGCCCAGGTCTGGAGATCCGCCTTGCTGCCTATTGACAGGGGAAGAACAGTGCCGGTGTCCATTTTGCCGAACGACATGCCTCCGTTGATGGGGAGCACGGCTTTCTTGCTGGCTGTGCGAATGTATTTCTCGCTGGCAGTGCTGATCGCGAATGTCACACCGCTGCCCAGTTCGGCCGGGAGGACGACTGCGTGGTACTTGCCCTTGCTGAATGTGCCACCGCCTTCGGGGAACACTGATACGTAGGAGGACCCGGTTGCAGCTGAGACAGGATTGCTGCCGCTCATGTCCACTTCGCCGGCACCGGAAATCAATTCCCCGGCGTTGCCGTAGAAGGTGACGCTGCGGATATCGTCGGATGTGATTTCAAATTCTGCCAGGGACACGACATTCCTGAAGAACATGGAACCGCCGGACGACAGGGCCACCGAAATGAGTGCATCTGCAGCCACGGACCTGCCAGCAGGAACCTCCTGGTACTGCCCGAGACTGATGGTGACGCCCTTTTCAGTGCGGCTCTTGGCAGCACTGAATGGATATACGGCACAGAACTCGGTAGCGCCGTCGGAAACGGTTCCGCTGATTGTTGCGTTCTTCCCGCTGACATTCCAAACGGTGAATTCATTGGGCTCGGTCTTGATTCCGTCGAAGACTGCGACTTTGTCGCCGTCGCTCCACCGAACGCTGAGGCCGTCGAGCCAGGCCTTGGTGCCGGTGTTTTCTAGCTGGACCGTGAATTCAATTTGCTTCAGGCCATTCTGGGAAGGGACTTCTTCATGAATGGCTTCTTTTGCGCAGGCTGCAGTGAGGATCATGGCCGCCGCTGCAACTAAGAATAATGCTGTTTTTTTCATAAGGCTACCATTCATAAGTTGTTAAACTGTCGAAATCTTCCGTCTCCACGATGTCCGACGAGCATAAGACATGCTCTTCCTGCCACTCTGAGCGTTCGCAGCGTGGCGGTACATAAGCTTTTAAGTGTTTGATCATATCTTATATGTTTTGATTGTTATTCTTCTCCTTCAGCAAAGGCTTTCAGGGCCCTGGCTATTCCGTGGCCGAACTGGCGCAGCTTGTCGGGATAGACAAGGGCGCCGTTGGAATAAGCAAACGGGAACTCTATGGTGCGGGCGACTTTAATGTCCTGGATGTTGGCATACACCCATTGTGTCGAATTAAGACCGTCCTGATAGTTACTGGAGGAATTCCAACTCGTCCCGAACGGAAGGTTGTCAGACGTCTGGTAATTCAGCCCGCCTTCCTGATATTTTTCCATCAGGTCCGAGAAAACGAACTCCTTGGGATTCGGATTTTCACGGTACGGGGTATAGATGTAATTGTCGTTATACTTATAAAGTTTGGGATTGTGGCAGTCCAGATAAATGTCCGGCTGAGTCTCGGCGATAAGGCTGGCAAGGGCGGCCGTTTCCGGATAGCGAAACTCGGTGTAATCCCTGTTATGGTCGTGCGGGAGCCTCCATTTGCCCTGGTCGCCTTCCACGGCGCCGTCCATATCCACGAAGGGAACGACGTTCAGTTCTATGTTGTCCCTGAGCCATTCGCCCAGTTCGCTGTCTTCAAGGAACGCCGCCGTTATGCCTTCAACCACAAACTCCGCGGGCGCTTCCGAGCAGTGGTGGCGGCAACTCACGACTACGGACAGCTTCGGGGCCGATTTCTTCGGCATAATCCTGAAATATGGAACGTCTCTGCCCTTGGGGCTCTTGCATAGGACTCCGGTCTCATACTGTCCTTTATGGGGAGCATTGATGAATGAATACCACATCTCAGGTGTGTAGGGGTGGCATTCGTAGAACCATACCTCCTTAGCGTCTTTCGGGAAGGCATAGGTGAACTGGAACTTGGTGGCCCCTTCTTCGGCAAGATAATCATAGCTCTTGCCCTTGTCCAGGGAAACGACCGGGCCGCGCTCGCAGATGGCGAAACTCTTCGTGAAGACGAAGGTCAGTTTCTTTCCCTGGGCTCCGGTCACGCGGAACGCCCAGTAGAACCAGGCTTTCTTCGATCCCCGGAGTTCCTGGTGCACATAGACGGTGTCTCCCACCATCCGCTCGAACACAATGTTGCCGGCGGGAAGGTTTTTATCAATCACAACTTCCTCCTGAGCACAACAGGCGGAGATTATAGCCGCAACGGCGGCAATCATAAGACAGAATCGTTTCATGTTATTCGCTCTTATATGGTCCGTGTATGGATTTAACTTTATATTCACTATCGGTGTCGTCAAGCACATAGACGAAGAAATCGCCGTCGGGGGAGACTCTTATAACTATGTGGCCGCCGAGGCATTTGCAGTCTTTGTAGATGTCAGGACTTGCATTGACCAGGGTCATCGGAAGATTGGTGAAGAACATATCCTGACTTCCGGAAAACTCTTTGATTATGTTCTGGTTGGGCTGGATGTCGCGCTCGTAGAAGCTCTGGGTCACGACTACCTTCGGCTGATACACTGCGGCTTCAACGGCGTAGGGAGCTTCATTTGACATGTGGTGGTGCGCTTTCATGGCTTCAATCTTCCTTCCTATAGATTTGGCGACCTCGTTGCAGGTGTTTTTCTGGTTCATGTCGCCGCTGGTGAAATAGTCGAATTTGCCGTAGCTCATCAAGAAGGCGCAGGACATACCGTTTTCGTAGCGGGCTTTTGTGTCCACGATTTCACTTCCGTTCCACACCATGCCGCTGGCAGCATATCCGAATACGCTGAACCCCGGGCAGGCTTCAGGCTTGTATTTAGGGGCCAGCTGGCTGTCCGAGCCCACGGCGAAGCGCTCAACGCGAAGTCCGCTGTGCTTCTCGTTGTATTTGGTGAATCTTATGTAATGGTCTGTACATGAGTTCTCTTTATAATCGGGATAATCAGGAGCGGAGCGGTCGATTATCATATCAAAAGGCACCAGCGAGTACAGGCCCATCGGTCCGGCCAGTGCATAACCTCCCTTCGGGTGGATTTCCCGGCACTCTCCGATATAGGCGATATGGTCGATGTGGAAGTGGGTAAGGACGCAATAATCCAGCTTCTTGCGTCCTGCAGGCATAAAATGCCGGATATATTCGGCATAGACCTGCCAGGGCTCTATGTCTTCGGACGGGCGGGGCAGCACCGGAGCGTATTTCTCAGGATCGTAGCCAAACAGGTCCCCGGCATCCACGAGCAGCGTGGTGCCGTCGGGATAGATGAAGAAAGTGCATTCTCCGCGTCCTGTGTTGATGGCGTGGATGTCCAGCATGCCTTCCTGCCAGCCGGGCAGCGGGGCCCCGACGGTAGCGGCCGGAGCCTTGATGACTGGCAGGAGCGTCAGGATCAATGAGATTATCAGAGACATTATTCGCAGAAATAAGGGCCAGTGATGGATTTAACGTTGTATTTCTTGTCGGTATCGTCAAGCATGTAGACCCAGAACATGTCGCCTCCGCCGGCCACCCGGATGACCACGTGTCCGTTCATTCCCTTGCAGGGGGCGTAGATATCCGAACGTGCGGTGCTGATGCTGGGGTCGATGTTGGTGAAATATAGGTCAGTTGAGCCTGAATACTTCTGGATTATGCTTTGCTGCGGCTGTGTGGTGAGGGCGTAGAAACTCTGGGTCACCACGACCTGCGGCTTGTATGTGGCCATTTCCACGTCGAAAGTGGCTTCGTTGGACATGTGGTGGTGTGCCTTCATGCCCTCTATGTTCTTGCCGATTGATGCTGCAATAGCAGTGCAGGTGCTTTTTTCATTGAGGTCGCCGCTGGTGAAATAGTCGAACTTGCCGTAACTCACCAGGAATGCGGTGGACATGCCGTTTTCGTAGCGGGCATGGGTGTTGACTTCCTTTGTGCCGTCCCAGACTATGCCGTTCACGGCGTAGTTGAATACTTTGCAAGTCGGGTATTTTGCTGCATTGTACTTCATTGCGAGCTGCTTGTCTGTGCCGACCTGGAACTTCTCGGCTTTAAGCCCGAAAGCACGCGCATTGTAGTCTAGGAATGTGGCGTATGCCGATCTGTTGGAGGGAGCGGAATTGGGATCGTCATCCTCGCCTTCCTGGGTGTAATCCGGATACAGCCTGTCGAGGGATTTCTCGAACTTAATATCGGAATACAGCCCCATAGGTCCTGCATAGGCATAGCCGCCTGCGCTGTTGATGCGTCCTTTTTCCAGGTAAGCCATGTGGTCTATATGGAAATGGGTAAGGACGAAATAGTCAATCATGGAATGGCCCTGGGGCAGGAAGTATTTGATATAAGAGCCATACGTCTTGTAAGGAATGGACTCCTCAGTGGGACGCACCGCCACCCTGGTCTTTCCGGATTTGCTGTGCTTATAGAGGTCTCCCGCATCGCAAAGGATGGTAGTGCCGTCGGGGAGGATGAAGAAGGTGCATTCCCCGCTTCCCGTGTTGATGGCGTGGATATCCAGCACGCCTTCCTGCCATAGCGGAAGGGGCTTGCCTATTTCGACCTCGAATGGCCCGCGTTTGTCGACGGAAGTTTCGTTATTGTTGTTGCCTCCATCGTCGGGATTGACCTTCGGCCCGCAGGCCGCGGCGGCAAATAGCATCAAAAGAATCAGTCTGTTTTTCATCATAGTGTAACTTTTATTCCGAGCAGGAAGCATCTCGGCGCATTTCCGGACGGAGATGGCGCCGCTATTTTGATTTGTGTTTCGGATGTTGCTCCGGTTATATAAAACTCAAATCTCGAAGTGGGTTTATAGATACTGTTGTTATATGACGAGCCGGCAGTCATCAGATAATCGGTGCCGATTTTGTACACAGAACCGCTGAGGCTCCCGAGGTCTCCGCTCTTGGCCTCCACTCTGACTCCGTTGGTGTCTTGTCCGTCAGTCTGCCAGGCCTGTCCGCCAGTGAAACTGCCGGCGCCAAGGATGGTGACAGGGATATCAGCTTTGGAGGTGGATGAGTAGCGGGCGATATCCAGGATCAGGGTTATGTTCTGTGTGCCGGAAATCTTTGAGAACTTTGGCGTAATTGCGTAGTTGTCCTGCTGGCCGGTGTTGTTCATCTGTAAAGCACCCGGACGCTCGTCCACATAGACGAATTCCCAATCCTGTACGCCGCGGTTCCTGATGTAGTTGTCGTTTGCCCTGATCGATTCCTTGAGCGTCGGATAGTCCCACAACTGGCCTATGCTGCCCGTGGAAGACCATTTACCGCTATTGTTGGTGCCGGGCTCCAGCCCGTCGAAAGTCTCGGCAGTGCCGTTGTAGATGGTTCCGACAAGCCAGTTGAGGGCGTCGCCACCATAAGTGAAGAGGTCGAACTGTTCGTCGAAAATGAGCGCCGGATCGTCGTCTTTGACGAGTTCAAGATAATAGGATCCATATTCCTTGTAGGTGTCGTCGTAAGCCACTTTGACCTTCCCGGGGGCGTCCATGTTGAGCCACAGCTTGTTGGCTCCGTCTGCGATAGGTGAGAGGGCGCCGATGGCCTTGTCCACCTTATAGAAGCGGGTGTGGGACGGCGTGAAATTGTAGAAAGGCAGCGCCGATTTCATGTGTTTGCAAGTGCCGAGGCCGCCGGCTCCGGAGTAGGAGGTGAAGCCAAGTTCAACATCTTCGTTCTTGATGGTGATTTCGCCTGTGGCAGGTGCGTCGATTGTGAGTTCCCAAATGCCGGGCTGGCTTTCCTCGCAAACGCCGCACTCGGCTCCGTCGAGCCAGACGCTGATTCTCTTGTTCGTGAATTCCTTGATGTTAGAATCGATTGTGCCCAGCCCTTTCCCGTTAAGCGTAACCGAAAAACTTATAGGTCCGGGCACTTCCGGCGTGCCTTGAATCGGTATGACTATGGAGCTGTTGCCGGGAGTCAAGGTGAATTCCCCTCCATTTACGGACAGGCCCTGGGTGGCTCCTGTCATTGTGCAGGCAACGCTGGCCTTCTCCAATCCGGTAGCATTCTTGTAGGGTATGGCCAGGAAGGCATTGCTCGCCAGTCCCTGCTTAAGGAGGCCGGACATGTAGAGCTCGCCGTATTCGAAATTGGTCTTGGACTGCCTGACCACCACCGGGTAACGCTGGCCGCCGTGGATAAGATAGAAAGTGCCTTCGCGGTCGTCGCCCAGGTTGCCTGAAACCTGCACATAGTATTGCTGGTATTCGGTGCCGTTGCCGGATCCGCTGTCGGGATTCAGAGTTATCCAGTCGACTTCGGATTCGGACGTCCAGTCCCCGCTGCAAAGAAGGTACTGGGAAATGGTCTGCTCGAAACAGTCACAGGACAGGGAATCAAATTCTCTTTGAAACACATCTGGTTCTTTCTGGCATCCTGTAATAATCAGGAGGGCCAGGCAGATTATTGAAAAACTCTTTTTCATATTCGGGTGTGCTTTTTTACCAACCATAATTCTGACCGAGTCCCTCATTGAGCGTTATGTCCGGGGAGGGGATGGGGAAGAGATATTTCTTCTCGGGCCATGAGTACTCTTCGCAGAAGGCTGAGTAGGCTATTATGTAACCGTGGTCGCCTTCCGAGAGATAGTGGCCGGCGGAAGAGAGGGTGGATCCGTTGTAGTTGATTGCCAGCACGGAAATGCCGGATTTCTCCGTCAATTTGGCTGACACGTAATTGTCGGGGGTGCCGTCGCCGTCCAGGTCCAGGTTCTGTTCGATTCCGGAGATCCAGATCCCGGTCTTGGGCATGACCAGTCTCTCGCCGATATGCCAGCGCTTGACATCCTGTATCCTCTTGCCTTCCATCGCGAATTCAACACCTCGTTCGCGGCGGACCTCAAGGATTACGGGGTCCGTGACCGTGTTCATGAAATAATCCACCAGGTACGGGTCTGCTTCCGTGGGATAGATGCTCTTGACGCCGGCCCTTTCCCGGACGAGTTTGACCGACTTGTCCCAGACATCCTGGGTGCACTCTCCCAGTTCAGCCTTGGCTTCGGCGTAGCTGAGGAGTATCTCGGCGTAGCGGATCAGCGGGACGTCGGTGTAGGTGGCATCGGATATTTCGTCGTGGATTGCGTCGGTCAGCCATTTAACGGGCTGATATCCGGTCTTGGCGCAGGCGAGATCGGGCGGGAAACGTTTGGTGCCGTTTTCACGTGTGAATCCCGGGGTGCGGACGGTCTGGGCGAAACGGTAGTCGCGGTCTTTCGCTTCGTCGGCGAGAGTGGCGGAGTAGTAGTCCTTTCCTGTGTATTTGCTGGTGAAGGGCGTGCCGTCCAGGCAGAGATAGGTCAGCATGAAATCCCTGTTCAGGGCCCAGATAAAGTGGCCGGCGTGGGTGAGGTAGTCGTTGATGGAGTTGTCTTTGTTGTAGACTTTCAGCGTCTCGTCGTAGTCCCTTGCCCAGATGAACTCGTTGGTGTAGGAGGAACAGCCGTCGGCGCATGTGAACATGTCCCTGTACTGGGTCTGCCTCCTGGCTGCGTTGTCTGTCAGGTGGTAGAGCTTCGAGTCCATTATTTCCTCGCAAGCCTTGACGCATTCCCTCAGGTACATGTTGCCCTCTTCTTTCTCTTCAGCGGTCCAGGGAGTCCCTTTGGAGAGATCCAGCTGGTGGTACTTGCGGTAGGTGCCTTCATAGAGGCAGAATCGGGCCTTGATACCGAGGGCTACGTACTTGTTGATGTTGGTGCTGCGAATCCTGAATTTGTCGTCGCCGAGGCAGTTTTCGCAGGCGTAGTTGAGGTCTTCCAGGATCCTGGCCGCAATGAAGGACCTGTCATCCCTGCCCTTGTAGAGGTCTTCCTCGTTGGCGGGGTCGATGACATGGTCGTACCAGGGCACAGCCCCGTGGCGCTGCAACTTGTTGATATAGAACATAGCCCTGAAAAAGTGTCCCACGCCTTCATAGTGTGCCATAATGGACGGCGCCACGTCGGCTGTTCCCATGTTCTCCAGGAAATAGTTTATCGAACGAAGGGTTGTCCAGCTCCATGAAGTACTGCTGCTTACGCCATACCGGTCGGTGTAGAACAGGTATTCGACGTCCCAGGCATTCGTGTCCGCATATTTGTCGGCATCAAGGAGGTCCTTGATTTCGGTGGCGTAGGTGCGGATGAGACCGTTGGTGTATATTTTCAGCGACGATTCGTCGGTAAAATAGTATTCGCTCTCAATGGCATGTGGATTGACTTTTGTCAGAAAATCAGAACATGAAACAGCTATAATGCTGAGGAGCGCCGGGAGTATAATAGATTTCTTCATCGTTTCTAGAATTTGAGGTTCACGCCTAATGTGACAGTCTTCAACATAGGATATGAGTTTCCGTCAATCACATCGTTGTAGTCGGAGTCTCCGCTTCCGGCGGTTTCCGGATCGATGTTCGGTGCCCATTTCCACATAGGTGTTATGGCGAAGAGGTTTTCTCCGTTGACGAAGAGTTTGAGTCCTGATACACCTATTGCCTTGCAGACATTCTGTCCGAAGGTGTAGTCAATCTGAACGTTTTTAAGTCTCATGTACGCTGCGTTCTGGATATATCGCGTGTTGGGTATTTCCAAAACGTATCTCTTTCCGGCGTAACCTGCGGACTGGTAACCGGCAATCCTTGGCCAGTAGGCGGTGTCTGCATTGAGGCATTCGGAGCCGTCTTCGGAAAGCTGGCACACGGTGGGAAGGTTCATGGCGTGGATCTTCGGAAGGAAATACAGGAACGGTCTGTCGTATTTTCCCCAGAAGTAGCTGGCGTCGTTGCCCGGATACCAGTCGCGTTTGCCGACGCCCTGAATGAATACCGACAATCCTATTCCGTTCCAGGAGGCGGACATGTTGACGCCGTAGCGGTAGCGGGGAGATTTGTTGCCCACTATCAGGAAGTCTCCGTGGTCCGCAAGGGTGAGGTTGCCGTAATCTATGAAATTGCTGCCGTCGCGGTCGGCGACTTTGACCTGGCCGGGCCTTGTGACGGCATCGCGCGCCTGCAGGAAGTCCTGAGTCGCATGGTTGGCTATGTCTTCATAGTCACGGAACAGCCCTTCTATTTCGTACCCCCAGAGTTCGCCGAGCTCCATGCCCACATAGTACTGGGGATTACCTTCGATGATATCTGATATTGTACCCAGCGAATTGCCGTCGTTGCCGTCGTATTTAGTGATGAATGAACGGCTGTCCCAGAGCGTGCCTTTTATGCTGTATTTGAAAGGCTTGCCTCCCATCTGGAACTGGTCGCGGTACTGAAGGGAAAGCTCCCAGCCCCTCGTCAGCATCTCCGCGTAGTTGCCTTTCGGGGCGGATGCGCCGAATACCGGCGGCAGGGTGACGCCGGTGGTGTACATGTTGGTGGTGTTGCGGATGTAGTAGTCGAAGGTGGCGGAGAAGCGGTTTTTGAACATGTCGATGTCGATGCCGGCGTCGTAGGTAGATGCAGTCTCCCATGTCAGGGAAGACGGCACCAGGCTTGCCACGGAAGTGTAAGAAGGCAGGGAACCGTCGATGACTATGTCGGAAGCCTTCTTGATGCTCATGGTGGATGTGTACTTGTAAGGGGACACGTTGCCGTTGCCCATGGAGCCTGCCGAAAGCCTTATCTTGGCGTTGTCCAGCACATTCCTGCTCCAGCGCATCCAGGGCTCGTCCGAAATGCGCCAGCCTATGGAAGCGGAGGGGAAGAAGCCCCAGCGGCTGTTGATTGGGAACTTGGAAGATCCGTCATAGCGCCCGCTCACTTCGAGCAGGTACCGGCTGAGGAAGGAATAGTTGACGCGGAAGAAGGCCCCGACGTAGGACCATTCATTTCCGCCGGAGGTGATTGTGGCTTCGCCTTCCATCAGCGCGAAGGATGGTTTGTTGGTTATGAAACCGACCTTGTTGTCCGTGGTGGTCTTGTAGGTGCGCCACTCGACGTTGTAGCCGAGAAGGGTGGTCAAGCTGTGTTTTTCACCCAGTTTGGGCGTCCAGGTGGCGTAGATGTTGGCTGACTGGTAGTCGGTCCTGTAGGTGGTCTCCGTGAGCCCGTCGCCGTATTTCTCGCTTTCGTAGAGAATAATGCCTGGCTCTTTCGAGTAAGCCACCATGTTCTGGACCAATACCCTTGTCCGCCCTGTATAGTTATAGGAGTAGTCGGCCTGCAGTTTCAGCACGTCCTTGATGAGGCTTGCGTCAAGTGCGATTTTGTTGCGCAGGTAGATGTAGTCGTTTTCTATATAATTGTTGCCCTCCACGAAAGCGGCATAGCCTGAAGTGCCGGACGCGGGAGTCCATGTGCCGTCGGGATTCTTAAGGGGTGTCATGGGCTGAAGGCAGTGCTGGATGTAGCGGTACGGCGACTGCCCGTTCGCCGTGCGGGGAATATGGGACCAGTCCGAACTCACGCTCATGTTGTTGGTAAGTTTGAGCCAGGGCCGGATTTTCAGCGTGCCTTTTGCCCGCATGTTGATCTTGCGGTATTTTTCGTTACCCACCCTGAAGACACCGTCCGAATCATAGTACCTTCCGCTGATATAGTAGTCGGCGTTCTCGTTGCCTCCGGACACGGAAAGGTTGTGTTCGGTGGAGCCGTGCCAGTCGTTGTAGAACTCCTTCATCCAGTCATGACTGTCGAGGTAGGCATAGCCGAATCCGCTGATGGCGGTGGACCGGACGACCTTTGCGAGCGACGGGTCGTTTTTACGTCGCATTATTTCATTATAGATGTCTTCGGAATAAGGAGCTTTGCCGTCCAGGTTGTCAAGGAGCGTGCGGGAGGAGTTGTAACTTCCGATATAGGCGGCTTTCCACCAGTCCAGCCATTCGTTCGGGTCGGTGATGCCGTCGGGTATGACGGTCCGGCGATTGATGTTGAAGGAGCCGCTGTAGTTGATTACCGGGCGGCCTTTTTGGGCGGCTTTGGTGGTCACAAGGATCACTCCGAATGCTCCTCGGGCGCCGTAGACTGCGGCTGAGGATGCGTCCTTGAGCACGGAAATGCTTTCCACGTCCTGGGGGTTCACCGAGCTGAGGCTTCCCTCCACTCCGTCTATCAGCACCAGCGCGTCGCCGCCGGCGCCGATGGAGGTTTCGCCGCGGACATTGTAGGAGCCTTCATGTGAGGGCTTGCTGTCGTTGATGGTGATGTTGAGGCCGGGGATTTCGCCCTGGAGGGAACGAAGCAGGTTGGAGTTGGCGCGATTGCCCACAACTTCGCTGCCGACGGCATCCACGGAGCCCACCAGGTCTCGTTTCTTCATGGTAGCGTAACCGACCACGACAACGTCGTCCAGGGCTATAAGCTCCTGCTCTATCCTTATGTTGCACTCAGATTGCTTGTCCGAAATGGCCACGTCCCTTGATTTATAGCCGAGACAGGACACCGAAATGGTTGCCTGGCCCTCTATGGAGTCCAGGGCATAGTATCCTGCAGAGTTGGTCAGTGTTGCGTTTCTTGTGCCTTTCTGCATCACAACCGCACCGGCTACCGGATCTCCGGAATCGTCAGTCACCACTCCGGACACGCGTCGGAAAGGGCTCACGTCCTCGCTCTGATTCTGTGCCTGGGTCTGTTGGATGGCAGGGTAGTTGAGCACCAGCTGTCTTCCGTTCATGGTGACTTTTATACCTGGCCAAACATCGGACAGGATGGTGGCGACATCCTTGTTGTCGGCCTTCACCGACACAATCTTGTCCAAATCGAGCTCGGAATCCACATAGGCGAAGGTGTAGTCTGATTTCTCCTCAATCGCCTTCAGCAACTGCCTGGCGGGCACCTTCTGAAGGTTGAGCGATACTTTCGGCATCTGCGCAAAAGCGGAAAATGAAGAGCATAGCAATACGGCCAGAACAGAGGCCGCAATGGTTACCAGTTTTCTTTTCATTTTCTTAGGGTTATACGGTTTATATATAATAACGGTCAACAAGTCATTTACGCACAAACGCTGACATAATACCGCATTTTTTATTACCTTTGCATTCCGGAAAACGAATACTCTATGTACAGAACCCACACTTGCGGAGAGCTCCGCATAGCCGATAAAGGCAAGAAAGTCACCCTGGCGGGATGGGTGCAGAAATCCCGTAAACTCGGAGGTATGACATTCATCGACCTGCGCGACCGCTACGGCATCACGCAGCTGGTGGTGGAGGCCGACGCAGCGCCGGAGCTGGTGGAGACCGCTTCCTCGCTCGGGCGCGAGTTCGTGGTCCAGGTGGAGGGCGAGGTGCTCGAACGTGAGAGCAAGAACCCTCGCATACCGACCGGTGAGATTGAAATCAAGGTGTTGGGTATCAACATATTGAACCGTTCTGCCGTGCCCCCGTTCACCATTGAGGAGAACTCCGACGGCGGCGAGGACCTGCGTGCAAAGTACCGCTACCTCGACCTGCGCCGGCCGCCCCTCCAGAGGGCCCTTGCGCTGCGTCACCGCCTCGCCCAGGAGATCCGCACCTACCTCGACGGACATGGCTTCATGGAAATAGAGACCCCGTATCTGATCAAGTCCACTCCTGAAGGGGCACGCGATTTCGTGGTGCCTTCCCGTATGAACCCGGGCACTTTCTACGCCCTGCCGCAGAGCCCCCAGACCTTCAAGCAGCTGCTGATGGTGGCGGGCTACGACCGCTACTTCCAGATTGTGCGCTGCTTCCGCGACGAGGACCTGCGTGCCGACCGTCAGCCCGAATTCACCCAGATAGACTGCGAGATGGCGTTCGTGGAGCAGGAGGATGTGCTGAACACCTTCGAGGGCATGATGCGGCAGATGTTCAAGAACGCCCTCGGTGTGGATATCCCCAACCCGCTGCCCCGTATGAGCTGGTTCGACGCCATGGACAATTACGGCTCCGACAAGCCCGACGTGCGCTTCGACATGCGTATCCATGAAGTCACGAAGCTGGTCCAGGGGAGCGGCTTCAGCGTGTTCGACGGCAGCGAGTACATCGGCGCCATCTGCGTGCCCGGGTGCGGAGAATACACCCGCAAGCAGCTGGACGAGCTGACCGAGTGGGTGAAGCGTCCGCAGGTGGGCGCCGCCGGCCTGGTGTACGTGAAGCTGAATGCCGACGGCAGCGTGAAGTCGTCGGTGGACAAGTTCTACACGCCTGAGCAGCTGCAGGCCGTGGCTGCCGAGTGCGGCGCTGCGACCGGAGACCTGCTGCTCCTGATGTGCGGTCCCAAGCGCGCCACGCAGACGCGTCTCGGCGTGCTCCGTATCGAAATGGGCAATCGCCTGGGATTCAGGGATCCGAAGGTGTTCGCACCGCTGTGGATCGTGGACTTCCCCCTGCTGGAATGGAGCGAGGAGGACCAGCGTTTCTACGCCATGCACCACCCGTTCACATCTCCCAAGCCGGAGCATGAGAAGTGGTTCTATTCCAATAAGAAAGAGGATCTGGAGCGCGTGTGCGCCAACGCCTACGACTTCGTGCTGAACGGCACCGAGCTGGGCGGCGGCTCCATCCGTATCCACGACGCCGGGATGCAGGAGCGCATGTTCGAGGT
The DNA here is from genome assembly GCA_017617715.1 of Bacteroidales bacterium. Classification (GTDB taxonomy): domain Bacteria; phylum Bacteroidota; class Bacteroidia; order Bacteroidales; family UBA932; genus Cryptobacteroides. The sequence goes on from JAFZVQ010000034.1 coordinate 19,347, forward strand.
GCTGGGCATCAGCCCCGAGGAGGCGGACTACAAGTTCGGATTCATCATCAACGCCTTCAAGTTCGGCGCCCCGCCCCATGGCGGTCTCGCATTCGGCTTCGACCGGGTCTGCGCCCTCTTCGGCGGCCAGGAGACGATCCGTGACTACATCGCCTTCCCTAAGAACAACCAGGGCCGCGACGTGATGATAGATTCCCCTTCCAAGATCGACCAGGTGCAGCTCGACGAGCTCTTCCTCGCATCAACGGTTAAAGAATAATTTCTATGGCAGCAGGAGACGACTTCAGGATTATGGTGGACACCGTGGAGAACGGTGTACGGCATATCACGGCGGCGCCGAGCGCGCTGGTGTGCTCGAAGCTTATCGATTTTGACCTTGAAGACGGCCGAATCCGGAATCTCCGGTACATGGGCGGCTGCAACGGCAACCTCAAGGCGCTCGGCGCCCTTCTCGAGGGGGCCACAGTAGAGTTCGCCCTGGAGAGGCTCTCCGGCATCAACTGCGCCGGCCGCGGCACCTCCTGCTCCGACCAGCTCACCCGCATCCTGCGTCAGGTCTGCAAGTAAATTGTATTGTATCTCAGGCCTTTTCGCAGACGAAGTCGAAGAAAGGCTGGATGTCCTTGCGGGAGCTCAGGCGGGCCATGTAGACCTGGTTGCCGAGGGCGTCCGAAAGGGCGTCGGGCATGCGGCGGCACATGCAGATGCCGAGTGAGGGATCCGATTCGGAAAAGGCTCCGGCGCCATAGCGGGCCAGGATATCCCCATGTGAATGTTTATAGGTGTAGCAGTCCCGGCGGCTGGCATAGGCGCAGAAGTACTGCTCGCCAGCGCCTTTACGCCGCTGGTCGAACGTCACCATGTCGGCCCAGATCTGATAGACGTCTGTGCTGTGGGCGTAATTCATCATGTCTGGCGTGTAGCCGCCTGCGGGGCGCATGTTCACTTCCAGGCCCACGAAGTCGCCCTTCTTCCCTAGGCCCTCGCGGTCGCGGTCGAGCTTGAAGAACTCCAGGTGGACGAAGCGGCTCTTGATGCCGAACGCCTTGACGGTGCGGCGGCCTATGCGTGAAAGTGCCGCGGGCACGTCGCGCTCAACCCAGTAGCAGGAGTCGAGGTTGCCGTGGACTATATCCATGATGGGGGTGGGATAGACGCCCATGGATTCGAACAGAGGCTCGCCGTGGGAGTCATAGATGGCGTCGTAGGAGGTCAGCAGGCCGGTGATGAATTCCTCCACCACGAAGGCGCCGTAGTTGGACTCGTGGGCTCCGAACCAATCGCGCAACTCGCTGTCGGAGTGGATTTTGAAGGTGCCGCTGGCGCCCACGCCGTTGTCTGGTTTGGCGATTATGGGGAAGCCGGTCTTGCGGGTGAAGGCCTGCACGGCCTTGAGTCCCTCCGCAGCCTTGATCTGACGGGCGGTGGGCACGCCTCCGAGGGCATAGAACTTCTTCATCTCCGACTTGTTCTTGATGCCGGAGATGTGGTCGGTGTGGAGCCCCGTGGTCACGTTGAAATCAGTGCGCAGGCGGGCGTCCTGCTCCAGCCAATATTCATTATTGGACTCAAGCCAGTCGATATGGCCGTAACGGTGGGCGAACCAGGCCACGGCGCGGTAGACCTCGTCGTAGTCTTCCAGGTTGCGCACCTGATAATAGTCGGTGAGGGCGCCGCGAAGCTCGTCGGTGAGCTCTCCGTAGGGTGCGTCCGCGATGCCGAGCACGTTTGCGCCGTTGGCCTTGAGGCCGGCGCAGAAGTGACTGTAGGTCTGCGGGAAATGGGGGGAAATAAAAACAACGTTCATAAAGGTATACACTTGATTTTCACTGCAAATCTGACGCATTTGCCCGTTGGCGATCTCCCAGGCGGTGCCGTGGAGCGTGCTGCGGCCGTCCTTTATGAGGATGTAGCCTCCGTCGGGGAAGGTGTAGAAGGAGTGGTTGAAGCTGTCGGGGAAGATCACGTCCTCGAAAAGCCGCCGGCCGTCTATCATGAAATTCCGCACCTGGGCGTAGTGGGGAACGATACGGATGTTGGTGAGGCCGAGCCCCGGAAGCCAGCGGCGGTATGCAGGATCCACCGCCTCTCCGGGCATCTCCGGGTGGGAGTACACGAGGCCGGCGCAGTTCATGCTGCCGGCGCTGCATCCCATCACGAGGCCTCCGAAGCCGTCCAGCAGCTGCCGGAGTCCGATTTCGTGGAAGAACCTGTTCTGCGTGGGCACATGCCCGCCGCAAAGGACCACCCAGTCGGCTTCCCGCACGAGTTCCGCCGCCCTGCTGCAATTCCGCCGGTCGAGCATTGTGATGCCCGCAGGCCTGATGCCGGAATTGCGCACGCAGAGGCTCATTCCGTCCAGCACGCTGTCGGTGAAGGCCTTGTCGTCCGGGGCGGCGCTGACCATAAGGATGACCGGCCGGCAGGACCCGGAACTCCCGGCAGAGCCGCCGCGGGCCCTGCACACTGCCTCCAGCTCTGCCTTGACGGTGGCCAGAAAGCCATTGTCCTCGGTAAACCTGTCTTCCCCGTAACGGGTAGGACTCCCTGTCAGGATAAGCGTCATACGGGGTGCAAAGATAGGAATTTTCCCCGAGAACGGCAGTCCTTTGCGCTTTTGGATTATTCTGATTAAATTGCGACAAATTTGGAATTATGAAGAGACTGTTTCAAGTATTGGCCATTCTGATGGCGTTCGCGTTGACATCGTGCAATAAGTCCAACGACGGTTGGCTTAAGCTGACGATTTGGGAAGCCGACCTTGCCGGCCGGGATATTGAGGGGTACGGAGTTCTGGACAAAGGTTTGATGAGATATAAGTTCAACCTTGTTGGATACACTTTCCAATGTGAATTCCGATCCGGTACGACTGGTCAGGATGGCTTAGTCAGCGGCAACGGTTTTATGAGCCAGACGCAATTTGCGGGCGAGATAGAGTATAAATACCCTTCAGTATCTATACCGTTTAATTATAAGGATGAATCCGGCACCGAAACAGTTTATTACAACGAGGGCACTTTCACCGCGGACGACAAGACTCTCCATTTCGATAGCTTTATGATATCCAAGGATTTTGTCGTCCCTGACGTGGATTTTGTACGAAAGTGGTAAAATACTCCTGCCGGCGGCGCAAGATTCAGGGCCGGAGAGCATTTATACTGCGTAAAGATATTTGTACGGTATGAAAAAGACATTACTATTTGTTGCAGCGATAGCGCTTGTGTGCGCTTGTGTTGATCCTGCCGACCCGGTGGTTCCTGTGGATGAACAGATAAAAGTCTCTTCCCCGGAGCCGTCCACCCAGCTCACCAAAGTGGATCTGAGCACCACCGAGCAGGGTTATGTGGATGCCGGCAACAAGATGGCGTTCAAGTTCCTGGGACAGATGTACGAGGGAAAGAATATGGTCTTGTCCCCGCTCAGCCTCCAATACGTCCTTGCCATGTCCGCCAACGGCGCCAGTGGCCAGACCCGGCAGGAGATAATAGATTTCCTCGGCTACGGCAAGGAAGGCGTGGCTGCGCTTAACGCCTACAGCAAGAAATTGCTCGAGCAGCTTCCGGCCGTGGATCTGGGCGTGACTCTCAAGCTCACCGACGCCTTGCTGGTGAAAAAGGAGCTCCCCCTGCTCCCTGATTTCAAGTCGACCGTCGAAAAGAATTACTATGCGGCGGTGGAAAACATGGATTTCTCCGATCCCGCAAAAGTGGCCGCACGTGTCAACGAATGGGCCTCAAGAAGCACGAACGGCTTTATCGATAAGGTGCTGCAGGCTTCCGACATCTCACCGGTGACCGTTGCACTCCTGATGAACGCCCTGTATTTCAAGGCTAAATGGGCTGGAAGCGAATACGATCCCATGTTCCTGGAAGATGCCACCAGTGAAGACACATTCAAGCTTGGCGACGGCACCAGTAAGAAGATGCCTTTCATGAACAACATGCGGCACCACCAGTATGCTGAAAAGGACGGCTACAAGGTCCTGGCCCTTCCCTATGCGGGCGGCAAGTTCTTCATGTACATACTCCTTCCGGATGAAAACAAGTTTGATGCCCTGCTTGAAAAGCTCCCGGGCATATCCTGGCGCGCCCTCACATCGGACTTCAAGACCGACGCCGATGTGTACCTGAAGCTTCCCAAATTCGACATCGAAAATACATACGACCTCACGAAATCCCTTCAGGCCATGGGCGTGAAGAAGGCATTTAAGGAGGGGCAGGCCGAATTCGACTCCATGTTTGATCCCAAATACACGGCAGACATGTATTTCTGGATCAGCAAGGTGATGCAGAAGGCGAAGATATCCGTCGCCGAGTGGGGCACGGAGGCTGCTGCCGTGACCGTGGCCCTGTACGCCGGCAATGCCGGTCCCGGGCCCGAACCCAAGCGCATCAACTTCTACTGCGACCATCCGTTCGTTTTCGTGATCGGCGAAGCCACCTCCGGCACCATACTCTTCGAAGGCGTCTTCTCCGGCCGCTCTGAGCTCAAGCCGGAATAACGATAGATTCTTCGCTGCGGATTTAGATTCTTCGCTGCGCTCAGAATGACAAGGGGCTGACCGGAAACGGCCAGCCCCTTGGCTATAAAGCGGAAACGGATTAGTCTTCCTCCTGCTCCTGGGCTGCGTAGTCGGCGAGGAGCTTGGTCTGGACATCACCCGGCACAGGCTGATAGTCGGCGAACTCCATCGTGAAGGTGGCGGAGCCGGCGGTCAGCGAACTGAGGGTGGTGGAGTAGCGGTAGAGCTCTGCCAGAGGCACGCGGGCCTTGAGGATGGCGAAGCCCTTGTCGGCGCCCATGTCGCCGAGCATGCCGCGGCGGTTCTGGAGGTCGGACATGACCGCACCCTGATACTCGCTCGGAGTCATCACCTCGACGTTGTAGATAGGCTCGAGGATCTTCGGACCTGCGTTGCGGAAAGCCTCACGGAAGGCGTTGCGGCCTGCGATGATGAAGGCGATTTCCTTGGAGTCCACCGGGTGCATCTTGCCGTCATACACGAAGACGCGGATGTCGCGGGCGTAGGAACCGGTCAGAGGGCCCTCGACCATTCTTTCCTTGATACCCTTGAGGATAGCGGGCATGAAGCCGAGGTCGATGGAACCACCCACGACGCAGTTGTAGAACTCCAGCTTGCCGCCCCATTCGAGTTCGGTGATATCCTGGGTCTTGATGTTGAGCTGGGTCTCTTTGCCGTCGATCTTGAACTTGGTGTTGAGTTCGCCTTCGGCAGGGCAGACGAGCAGGTGGACTTCGCCGAACTGGCCGGCGCCGCCGGACTGCTTCTTGTGCCTGTACTGGGCGGTAGCGATCTTGGTGATGGTCTCACGATAGGGCACCTTCGGGGCGAAGAGCTCGACTTCGAGGCCGAACTCGTTGTTCAGACGCCACTTGACGATGTTGATGTGCTGCTCGCCGTTGCCGCTGAGGATGGTCTGGCGGAGCTCCTTGGAGTATTCCACGACCACGGTGGGATCCTGTGCGGCGATCTTCTTGAGGGCGTCGCCGAGTTTCTGGTCGTCCTGCTGGACCTTGGCCTTGATGGCGCAGCGGTACTTGGGAGCGGGATACTGGATCTTGTCGTAGCAGATGCCTGAACCGGGAGCGGACAGGGTGGTGCTGGAACGGCTGTTCTTGAGCTTCACGGCGCAACCGAAGTCTCCGGCGTGGAGGTTGGTCACAGCCTCTTTCTTCGAACCTGCCACGGCGTAGATGGCGGAGAAACGGTCCTTGCCGCCGGACACGGGATCTTCGAGATCCATGCCGGTGGTGAGGGTGCCGCTCATCACCTTGAAGTAGGAAACTTCACCGAGGTGCTGTTCGACATCGTTCTTGTAGATGAAGAGGGAGGCGGGGCCGTCTTCCTTGCATGCGGGAGCCGGAGCCACGTCCTTGATGAACTCCATCAGGCGCTTCACGCCGATGTCTTTCTTTCCGCACACGCAGAACACGGGATAAAGGTCACCGCTGGTGATGCCCTTGTTCATGCCGGTGTGGATTTCCTCCTCGCTGAGGGTGCCTTCTTCGAAGTATTTCTCCATCAGGGCGTCGTCGAATTCGGCGGCCTTCTCGATGAGCTGCTCGCGGTATTCTTCGGCCTGGTCGGCGTATTCTGCGGGGATGTCAAGGACGTCGTTGCCCTTGTAGTATTTCATTGTCAGAACGTCGATGACGCCGTCGAAGGATGCACCGGCTCCGGCAGGGAACTGGACGTTGATCATCTTGCCTCCGAAGGTCTCCTTCAGGGAGTTCTGGACGTTGTCCCAGTCGGCCTTGTCGGCGTCGAGCTGACCCACGGCGATAATCATGGGGAGCTTCTGGCTCTCGGCCCTGCGCACAAAGCTTTCGGTGCCGACTTCCACGCCCTGCTGGGCGTTGATCACGAGCACGCCGCTCTCGCACACGCGGAAAGCGGAGTAGGCCCCGCCGATGAAGTCGTCGGAACCGGGAGCGTCGATGAAGTTGATCTTGCTGCCGGCGAACTCTGCATACAGAGGGGTCGCGTAGATGGAACGCTGGTTGATTTTTTCGAGCTCGTTGTTGTCAGACAGGGTGTTCTTGTCTTCGACAGTGCCCATACGGGAAATTACTTTGCCCTCGAAGAGCATCGCTTCTGCGAGTGTGGTTTTGCCCGACTTCGTGGCGCCGAGGAGAACGACGTTGCGGACTTCTTTGGTTTGGTATTCTTTCATTGTATGATGTGTTGTTAATTATCCAAGTCCGCAAAGTTAGTAAATTTCACACTGAATACCAAAATAATAATTGAACAGTTCCGAGCCTGTGCAGCCCAGCTCGCCGAGAAGCAGCTCGTCGAGGTCGTCGGGGCAGACGCGGAGCGCTCGGCAGATGGCTTCATAGCTGGAATAGGACCCTCCTTCGAGGAGGGATGCGAAACGGGGGTAGGTGTTTTTTCTCATATACGGACTATTTGTAGCGCAAAGTTTAACATTTGTGGCGTCATTTGCAACATTTTCCCGGTGGTAAAAACGGGGGTAAAAATAAGTTCTTACGATTTTTTAAGAAAAATGTAGCAATATACGCCGCAAAAGTGGCGGAAAACGCTATGGTATAAGCGGTTAAGAAGTCTTAATTTTGCAGTGCGTTTTCGAAGGATGGATAAGTTTCACGAAAATATTCAAAAAGTTCGCATTAAGCTCAATCTGTCGCAGGAGGTAATTGCAGACAAGATGGGCATAGACCGCACTACTTTCAACCGTTTTGAGACCGGAAAGACAGCGCTGTTCTCCAAGAATATGCGCAAGTTTGCCAAAGTCGTGGAACTGAGCGAAGAAGAAATCCTTCTCGGCGACAACCCTTCCGGCTATCTGCGTGAAGGCTCCCTGGAAGACCGTATGCAGGAACTGAGCGATAAAATCGATTTTCTGACCGTCCAGCTGGACCGTATCTCCTCGGCAATCCAGAAGCTCACCGGCAAGACCGGGTCCAAGAAAGACGGGGACTGAGTTGCCTTTCTCCACATTTGTGTTTAACTTTGCAACTATGGCGCGTAGCGTACAGTTGTTGGGTTGTTTGCAGCCGGGCCGTCTGGAGGCCGGGTGCGACGAGGCGGGCAGGGGCCCTCTCGCCGGCCCCGTGTATGCCGCCGCCGTGATCCTGCCCCCCGGCTTCAGCCACCCGCTGCTCAACGATTCCAAGCAGATGACCCGCAAGGCACGCGAGGCCCTTCGCCCCGTCATCGAGAGCGAGGCGGTGGCATGGGCGGTGGTGGCCGTGGAGGCGGAAGAAATCGACCGCATCAACATCCTGAACGCCAGCATCACCGGCATGCAGCGGGCGGTCCGCGCCCTTAAGACCCGTCCGGATTTCCTGCTCATCGACGGCAACCGCTTCAAGCCATTCGACGGCTTCCCTTATCAGACCGTCGTCCACGGCGACGCCACCTACGCCAGCATCGCAGCCGCCTCCGTGCTTGCCAAGACCTGGCGCGACGAAAGGATGGAAGCCCTCGACCGCCTGTATCCCGGCTACGGCTGGGCCCACAACGCCGGTTACCCCACGCCGGAGCACATTGATGCCATACGGCGCCTCGGCATGACCCCCGAGCACCGCCGCAGTTTCCACCCCAAAGAATTGGAACCAACGTTATTTTGAATATGAAAAGAACACTGCTCACCATCGCATGCGCACTGCTGCTCATGCCCGCAAGCCTCAGGGCGGACGAAGGCATGTGGCTGCTGCCGCTGCTTGAAAAAATGAACGCCGGCGCCATGCAGAACCTCGGCTGCCGTCTCACCCCGGAACAGATCTACAGCGTCAACAATTCCTCCATCAAGGACGCCATCGTCCAGTTCGGAGGCGGCTGCACGGGAGAAATCATCTCCGGCCGCGGCCTGCTCGTGACCAACCATCACTGCGGATACGGCAGCATCCAGGCCCTCTCCTCTACCGAGCACAACTACCTCGAAGACGGTTACTGGGCCGGCAGCCTCGCCGAGGAAATCCCCGTTCCCGGCCTGACCGTACGTTTCCTTCAGAGCATGACCGACGTCACCGACACCCTCGCCGCAGGAGCCAACCGCCAGGCGCTGACCAAGGACGCGCAAGCGGCCAACCCCAACTGCCAGGTGCGCATAGTCGACTTCTACAACGGTAACGTGCAGTACCTCATCGTGTCCAAGATTTACAGGGACGTCCGTTTCGTAGGCGCCCCTCCGGCATCTTCCGGCAAATTCGGCGGCGACACCGACAACTGGATGTGGCCCCGCCACACCTGCGACTTCTCGATGTTCCGCGTCTATGCCGGCCCCGACAACGAGCCCGCCGACTTCTCTGAGGTCAACGTTCCCTTCGTGCCCCGTCAGTTCCTCGGCGTCTCCCTGAAGGGCGTGGAGGAAGGCGACTTCGCCATGATTATGGGCTACCCGGGCCGCACCCAGCGCTTCCAGACCGCCGCCCAGCTCGAAGAGATGCTTGACAACAACAACATCCGCATCGCAGCCCGCGGCATCCGTCAGGACATACTCTGGAAGGCCATGCGCGCCGACGAAAAAGTGGGCCTGCAGTACGCCAGCAAGTATTCCGGGTCCTCCAACGGCTGGAAGAAATGGATAGGTGAGAAGGAAGCTTTCGAAGCCCTGGATATTATCGGGCGCGAGAAGCAGAAGGAGCAGGAACTCGAAGCCTGGATTGCCGCCGACGCAGCCCGCCAGGAAGCCTGGGGCGGCGCCATCGGACGTATCGAAGAGAGCGTCAGGGACTCCAAGCCCGTCCGTGAGGCCGCGACCCTGCTGTCCGAAAGCCTGCTGAACATAGAACTGATCACCCTGGGCGGCTACCTCCAGCGCGGCATCCGGCACGCCGAATCTACTGCTAAGTCCGATCCCGCGCACGCCAAGCCCATGGATCAGGCGATGAAGGAACTTGTCGAAGAGACCGCTTCCAGATACAAGAACTACAATGCCGACGTGGACCGCGACGTGGCCGTGGCCATGATCGACTTCTACAAGCAGAATGTGGCCCCGCAGGACGTCATCACCATCAGCGGCATCGATTTCATGAAGACCGACACCCGCAAGTTCGTGGACCGTCTTTTCAAGAAGAGCATCTTCACCAGCCCCGAGAAGCTCGCTTCCAAGCCCATCACCGACAAGGTGCTACAGGCCGACCCTGCCGTGCAGATGTTCAACGCCGTGTTCGACAAATACATGAGCTTCTACCGGACCACTTCGGCCCGGGGCGAGAAGCTTGCGGTCGACACCAAGGCCTACGCGGCCAGCCTGCTGGAGTGGAAGAAGGGCGAACCTTCCTACCCCGACGCCAACAGCACCTGCCGCCTCACCTACGGCACCGTGAAGAGCTATGAGCCCAAGGACGGAGTGCTCTACAAGCACTACACCACGCTGAAGGGCGTCATTGAGAAGGAAGACCCCGACAATTATGAGTTCCGCGTACCTGCCCTCCTCAAGCAGATTTACGAAAAAAAGGATTACGGCCAGTATGCCAACGCCAAGGGCGAACTGGTGACCTGCTTCCTCACGAACCTCGACATCACCGGCGGCAACTCCGGCAGCCCTGTGCTCGACGCCGACGGCAACCTGATCGGCCTTGCTTTCGACGGCAACTGGGAGGCTATGAGCAGCGACGTGATGTTCGAGCCCGAGCTTCAGCGCTGCATCTGTGTGGACATTCGTTACGTGCTTCTGATGATGGACAAGTTCGGCGGCGCCGGATACCTTCTGAATGAAATGAATCTCGTCCGTAATGAGTAAGGAAGAGATTCTTGAGCTCTTGCGCACCGTGCGCCATCCCGCCCGCCAGGACCGCGATATCGTGGACCTGGGGATGGTGCATTCGATTGAAGGCTCGACCGTTACGCTGGCGTTTCCCAAGCGGCGCGACCCGCTGGCGGAGTATCTGATAGGGGCCACGCGCGCCGCGCTGATCCGCGGCGGCGTGAAGGATCCCAAAGTGGAGACCGTGGTGGTGGACGAAGCGGCGCCCAGGAAGAAGGGCGTGGAGTTCGACACCGAGTGCCTGAGGCACGTGCGCCACATAATCGGCGTGGCTTCCGGCAAGGGCGGGGTGGGGAAGTCCACCGTGGCGGTGAACCTGGCCTGCGCCCTTGCGCGCCTGGGGCACCGGGTGGGCCTTGCCGACGCCGACGTCTACGGTCCTTCCGTTCCCCTGATGACCGGCACAGAGGGGCAGCAGCCGCTGGCGGAAGAGGTTGACGGAAAGGAACTTATGGTGCCGTTGGAGAAATACGGCGTCAAGTGGATGAGCATTGGCTACTTCGCCGAAAGGGGGCAGGCGCTGATCTGGCGCGGCCCCATGGCGAGCAACGCTTTGAAGCAGATGATTTTGCAGGTTGAGTGGGGCCTGCTGGATTTCCTTCTGGTCGATATGCCTCCGGGCACCGGCGATATCCACATCAGTCTCCTGCAGGACATTCCCATGGAGGGGGCGATACTCGTGACCACGCCCCAGGAAGTGGCGCTCGCAGACGTGGAGAAGGGGGCTAACATGTTCCGTAATAAGAATATAGACCGGCCCATCTTCGGCCTGGTGGAGAACATGGCTTGGTTTACCCCTGAGGCGCATCCCGACGAGAAGTACTACATTTTCGGCAAGGACGGCGGCGAGCGCATGGCGGAAAGCCTCGGCATCGAGCTGCTCGGCCGCATCCCGCTGGTGCAGGGCATCCGCGAGAGCGGCGACGCCGGCGAGCCCGTCGCCCTCGGCACCCGCCCCGACGCCCAGGCCTTCCTCGCCCTCGCCTCCCGCCTCGCAGAAAAACTTGGTTGATATGGATTCTGTGGTTCCGTCGCAAAACTTCCGCTTCGCTCCATCCCTCCCACTGCGCTACGCTTGTGGGCCCCTCCCATTCAAGTGGCCATGGGCGGCCACTGTTTTGCGACCGAAACCACAGAATCTTAAACATTTTTGATATGGAAGTCAGAGCGAAAAAGGCCCTGGGGCAGCATTTCCTGACGGATCAGTCGATAGCCCAGAGAATAGTTGGTTCTCTGGGAGAAGGCGTAAGGGACGTGCTGGAAATCGGGCCTGGGATGGGGGTGTTGACGCAGTATCTTCTGCAGAGGGAAGATATTGATTTGAAGGCGGTTGAGGTGGATGGGGAGTCGGTGGACTACCTGCTGACTCATTTCTCCGGAATACAGGGACGGTTGCTGCAGGCGGACTTTCTGCGGCTGCCGATGGAAAAGGTGTTCCCCGGTCCCTATCGTATTATCGGCAATTTCCCCTACAACATCTCCTCGCAGATTTTCTTCAAGATCCTTGACGACAAAGACAGGGTCCCGGAAGTGGTATGCATGATACAGAAGGAGGTGGCGGAACGCATAGCCGAAAAGCCAGGGAGCAAGACTTATGGCATACTGAGCGTGCTGCTGCAGGCCTGGTACGATATAGAATACTGCTTCACGGTGGGCCCGGGCGCCTTTGCCCCGCCGCCAAAGGTCCACTCCGCCGTGATCCGTCTCACCCGCAATTCCCGCACGGAGCTTGGCTGCGACGAAAAGCTCTTCAAGCAGGTGGTCAAGACCGCCTTCAACCAGCGCCGCAAGACCCTGAGGAATGCGCTTAAACAGCTCCTGAAGGGAATACAACAAACCGACCCGGTTGAAAACAACCAGGTCGGTATCAATGCATTATTGGATCTTCGTGCCGAGCGTCTCAGCGTCGAGGACTTCATCTCCCTCACCCGCTATATCGCCGGAGAACAATTGGGGCCGGACGTAAACCAATAACCGTCCAGCCCCGGGGAACTTGCCGGATCCTTCGTCGGGCTTCGCCCTCCTCAGGATGACAGTAGGAGGCTTCACCTCCCGTGATTGTCATTCTGAACGAAGTGAAGTGATTGTCATTCTGAACGAAGTGAAGAATCTCTACAAGGTTACTGTATTTGTTCGGCTTTTTCTACGAGCTTGAGCATGCCGGGGCGGAGCTTCAGCGGGTCGACGCCATCGGTGGGGGCGCTGGCGCTGCCGACGAGCTCCTTGACCATGGCGTAGTCGGCGGAGCCCTTGAACTTGGAGCCTCTCAGTATCATGGCGTAGGCTGCGAGACCGGCGGCGAAGTTGAACTCCGGACCGGTTTTCGTGACGCCTTCGTAGTATTTGCCGATTTCAAGGTGCAGCAGGCGGCTTTCCTCGCCGAGCGCTTTCTTGTAGCGCACATCGAATGAGGCTGCGGTGGCGTTCTGCGTCATATCGGCAGCCGGTATGAGCTCATAGAGGGCCGTGATGGTCTGGCCTGCGCCGATTTCGCCCGCATCCTTCTTGTCGTCGTTGAAGTCTTCGTTGTTCATCACGCGGTTCTCGTAACCGATGAGGCGGTAGCTGTCCACCCAGTCGAAGAACTTCACCTGGCATTTGGTGTCGTTCGCAACGGAGTAGAAGCGGGAGCGTTCGTGGACGAAGACCTTCATCATCTCCTCTTCGCTGTCGATGTAGGTGTAGGTGCCGTTGCCGTGGTTGGACAGGCTCTCCATCTTGGAATCCTGGTAGTTGCCGGTGCCGAAGCCCATGATGCTCAGGTAGATTCCCTTGTCCAGGTAGCTTTCCACCATCTCCACGAGCTCGTCGGTGGAGGTGACGCCCACGTTGAAGTCGCCGTCGGTGCACATGATTATGCGGTTGTTGCCGCCTTTGATGTAGTGCTCCACCGCTTCGTCGTAGGCGAGCTTCATTGCAGCTCCGCCGGGGGTGTAGCCGCTGGCCTCCAGTTTCCTGATGGCCTTTTTGATGGTGTCCGCATCCTTGACCAGGGTGGATTCAAGCACACGCTTGACTTCGCCGGCATAGGTGATGATGGCTATGCGGTCCGTGGGCCTCATGTAGTCTACCATGTTGCAGAGACCGGATTTCAGCAGATCGATGCGGTCGGTGCCGGACATGGAGCCGGAAGTGTCGACAAGCAGGATGTAGTTAGCGACGGGCATGTCGGCCTCTGCCACGCTCTTGCCCTTGAGCCCGAGGCGGAGGAGCATGTGCTCTGTGTTCCAGGGGCATACGCCGATCTCAGCGTTGATGCCCACGGTCTCGCCGGCCTCCGGTTCCGGGTAGTCGAAGGTGAAGTAGTTGAGGTATTCTTCGGTACGCACGGAGTTTGCAGGGGGCAGGAAGCCTGAACCGATGCAGCGCCTCATATATGAATAGGAAGCGCCGTCGGCGTCGATCGAGAATGTGGATACGGGCTGGTCGGCCACCTTGATGAACTCGTTCTCCACGATTTTGTCGAAGTTGTCGCCGGGGATTTCCGGCTCCTGGATCCTGCCGTTCGCATCCATCTGGTACATGCCGTCAGGCATTTCCATCGGGCTGAGCAGATAGCCGTCGTAGGCGCTGCAAGATAAAATCGCGCTGATGGCCGTCAGGGCCGATGCAATTCTGATTATTCTTTTCATTTTTCAAGACCTTTTGCCCATTAAACCCGCAAAAATTCCCAATCTTGCATTGCATTCACAAAAATTTTTCGCATAATGTGCAAGAATTCCGCAGGGGCGGGATTTTATTAGCGAAATGAAAAGAACTCTACTGCATATTCTGACGGTTCTGTCCGCGATCGCGTTCCTTCAGGCGTGCTCGGTGAAAGACGCATTTCCTGATAACGGCCCGACTTATTATCCGGACAGCAGCTATTATTCCAGCAACTACGGTGGCTACGATGCCGGCCCGGACGGAAGCTACACATCGGTAGTGACCGTAAAGAAAGATGAAGAGGGGAAGGTGTACCTCCTGCTTGCGGGCGAGCTCAGGCTCTACCCGTATGGAACCGTGCCCTACGAGCACCAGTACCGGGCCATGACTTCCGTGCGCCAGGCCGCCCAGCCTGAAAACGGACGCGCGCCTGTGACCGTGCAGTGGCTGGAGCCCATAGATGACGGCATCTTCACCACGGACACGTCGGTACAGGGCGCGGACGGCATCGACCTGAACACAAAATCCTGGATCACCACTTCCGACGACGGCTACCTGACGCTGCACTATTCCACCCAATGGGGCAGGCACCCCGTCCACCACGATTTCTATCTCGTGGCCGGCACCGTCCCGAGTGAGCCCTACACCCTCGAGCTCCGCCACAACGCCAACGGCGACCTGCAGGAAGAAGAAGGCGAAGGCATCATCAATTTCGACATAAACACCCTTCCCGACACCGGGGAGAGCACACGGATCATACATTTGAAATGGATTAACACCCGCGGAGAAGCAGAGGCGGCGGATTTTGGATTCAAGACTCGCAAATAACCTGTCCGAACGGGAACTGGTCAGGCTTGTAAGCGACGGGGACGCCCGTGGCCAGCGGGAGCTGTATGACCGCTACGCCGGCTACCTGACGGCCGTGGCTTCCCGCTACCTCGCCGACGCAGATGCCGTCAAGGACCTGCTGCAGGATGCGTTCGTGCGCGTGTTCGAACGCTTCGGGAGCTTCCGCTACAGGGGCGAAGGTTCACTGAAGGCCTGGCTCACCCGGATAGTGGTCAACGACTCCCTGCACGTCCTGCGGAAGACACAGCACCTGCTTCCGGTCGAGACGCTTCCGGACGCCCCGGACGAGGATCCGGACGTGGACCAGGTGCCGCTGGGCGTGCTGCAGGACATGATCCGGCGCCTGCCGGACGGCTACCGCACGGTCTTCAACCTCTACGTCTTCGAACAGATGAAACACAAGGAGATAGCCTCCCTGCTCGGAATAAAGGAAAACTCATCCGCGTCCCAGTTCCTGCGTGCGAAAGCGCAGCTGGCACGGGAGATAAAAGAATACAGAAAGAACAATGGCTGAAACACAATGGAATGACAAACTGCGCCAGGCGATGGCGGACTACTCCCAGACCCCTCCCGAGGGCCTGTGGGATGCCATAGACGCCAAGGTGCACAGGAAAGCCGCCCCGGTGTTCCCGTGGTGGTGGGCCTTGGCAGGCGCGGCTGCTGCCGTGGCCGCCGTGCTGCTGCTCTGGCCCCGGACTATGGTTGAACCTGATGTGAATCAGAATATTGCCGAAGTGGTCACGCCCGCCGACACGCTTGCCGAGCCCGCTCCGGAGCAGGATGCGGTCCTTCAGGACGCGCCGCAGGAAAAGGCCCCGGTGGCGCTGGCCCCCACCCGTCCCCTGATCGCAAGGGCAAAGGCAGATGCACCCCAGGGCACTGAGCAGTCCGCTCAACTTGACTCGGGAGAGATAACCGACCCCGCCGTTCAGCCTGATTCGGAGGGCGACAAATCTACCCGGCCGGAAAAGGACGCTAAAACCGACACGACGCCCAAGCCCGATACCGATGTCAAGGAAGCCGTAAAACCGGACGCCGGGCAGCAGGACATCCAGATTATTTACGAAAACATCGACCACAAATCCCCGGCCACAAAGCCTCTGCTGGCACAGCTCCAGCGGCCGTCGCTGTCCATTGTCGGAGCCGGCGTCCCGGGCGGCCCCGCCACCAGCACCATCACTGAGTACGCTATGTCCGCTGTGGCAGGCACCAACGGCAGCCGCGCGTCGGCCAGCCCGATGACAGCCATCCTTTCCCGTAACAAGAGCACCACGACCACGGCCGACCACGCCATGACCTTCCGCGCCGGGCTGATGCTCGACCTGCCCGTGAGCCGCCACTTCGCCCTGGAAAGCGGCCTGCTCATGACGGTCCTGAGCTCGGTATTCACCTCCCGTACCGGCACTGCCGAGACGGAGAGCCTGAAGAATATGCGATATGTGGGAATACCCCTGAATCTGGTCTACACCCCCTTCAGCACCAGGCATTTCTCCTGCTACCTCTCCGCAGGTCCCATGGCCGAATGCGCTGTCCGCACCGACTGGAAATCATTCGGAAAGATAGGGAACACCACCACCGGGCACGATTCCGGAGTGGAACGTATTAATGAATGGATATGGTCGCTGGGCGCAAACGCCGGAGTGCAGTGGCATCCCTACTCCAAGGGCGCCTTCTTCCTCCAGCCCGGCCTCTCCTGGCACATCCCCAAGGAAGGCCAGCAGGAATCCCTCTACACCGCCCAACCCCTCTCTCCCACCATCTCCGCCGGCTACAGGGTAATCTTCTAAGGGGGCAGATTCTTCGCTGCGCTCAGAATGACAGAAAGGTGTCGTTTCGACGGATCATTGTCATTCTGAACGCAGAAATTGTCATTCTGAGCGCAGCGAAGAATCTAGAGTCGGGGTGAAAAGACTCGAACTTTCGACCCTCTGGTCCCAAACCAGATGCGCTAGCCAACTGCGCCACACCCCGAAGAGGGTACAAAGTTACAACGCTTTCTTGAAAAAGCAAGAAATAGCGATCTGGTTTTGCACCCGGGGCGAGGCCCGGAGGCGGCGAGACCGCAATAATCATCGCCTAACCATTAAAATGCGGTCTCGGCTATTTCCGCAGCCAGGTTTCGGGGTCTTGGGCTTCGCGGCCTTTCCAGAGCTGGAAGTGGATCTGGGCGTCTGAGGCGGAGGAGGCGTGGCCGAGGGTGTCGCCGGTCTTGACTTTGTCGCCGGCCTTCACGGCCACGGAGCCCATCTTGCAGTAGAACGTGAAGTAGGCCCCGTGCTGGACCAGTATGCATTGGTTGTAGCCGGGTATGACCACTATCTGTTTCACCACGCCGGTGAAGACGGCGGTGACCGGGGCGTCCTTGTCGACGGCTATGCCGACGCCGTTGTTGAACGGCATTTCCAGGCGGGTGTAGACGGGGTGCGGGTTGCGGCCGAAATGGCTCACTACGCGCCCTTCGACGGGCCAGGGCAGTTTGCCTTTGTTGGCCGCGAACTCGCCGGAGAGGGCTTCGTCTATCTTGGTGTTGGTCTTCTTGCCTCCTTTGCCGCCATTGCCGCCCTTGCCTCCCATCGCGTCGGCAATCATGCGTTCGATTTCGCGGTTGAGGGCCTCAACTTCGCGACGCTTCTTGTTTAACTGGTCTTGGTATTTGCGCTTGTCCTGCTGGAGCTGGGCCACGAGGGCGCGGGACTTGTCTTCCTCCTTGCGCAGTTTGTTCACCTCGGAGGCGCGTTCGTCGCGGAGCTTGCGCGCTTCGGCTTTCAGGCTGTCGAGGTGGGCGCGCTTGAGCTCGAGCCGCTCGTGCTCGGAGCGCATTTCGCGGCCCTGGGCGTTCATGCGGGAGGAAAGCTGGCGGAGGTAGCCGTAGCGGCGCATCCCCTGGCCGAGGTTCTCGCTGGCAAGTATGTAAAGGTACCACACGCGCGCGTCGCGGTGCTTGTAGGCGCTGCGCACGAGGCGGGAATAGTAGCGGGACATTGTGTCCAGGCGGGCTTCCAGGGCCTTGATTTGCCGGGTGCACACGCGCACGCTGTCGGACACCACGCCGAGCTCGTGCTCGCTCTCCTGCAGGAGCTCGCGGCGGGCCTGGGTCTGGACGTGCAGCAGGTCGAGCTGTGCGGCCGCTGAGCCGGACTGGGCGGTGATGGCGTCCACCTGTTTCTCCAGCAGGCGGATGTCGCGCTCCAGGCGGGCCTTGCGGTCTTTGTTGCCCTGAAGGGTCTTCTGGTTCTTCTGGGCACACAGGGGGAGGCAGAGGGCCGCAAGCAGCAGGCAGGCGGTTATATGACGCAGGACTTTCATTGCTTCTTGCTTTCAGCGAGGTTGCGGTAGTAGGAGGACAGGTCGGTCTCACCCAGTTTTGCGAGCACTTCGGAGTAGTGCATCAGGATGACGGCGTTTTCCTTGCCGCCGTAGAGTATGGCGTGCTTGAAATAGGGTTTCGCTTCCTTTGCCTTGCCGCGCAGGAAGAGGATCCAGCCGTAGGTGTCGAGGTAGGTGGCGTTGTCGGGCTCCTGTTCGACGGTGATGCGGCTCATGCGTTCCGCCTTGCGCAGGCGGCACTTCTTCAGGCTGAGGTAGTATGCATAATTGTTGAGTACGGGGCAGTATCCGGGGTCTATTTTCAGGGCCTGCTCGTATATCTTGAAAGCTTTGGCTTCCTTGCCTTCGGAGTGGAGCGTGTCGCCTATGATTGCGAGGTTGGCCACCTGCTGCCCGGGGTCGTCGGGCTGGAGCTCCATCAGACGGTAGCACTCCTCGATGAGGGTGGCGTTGTCATCCCTGTTGATAGCGATTTCCATGCGGAGGGAGTGGGCGTGGATGCTGCGGGGCTCGGCTTCGCAGTAGCGCAGCATCAGGGTGTCGAGCTGGGGCAGCAGGGAGTTGAAGGTGCGTCGGTCGAAGCCGCCGAGCGAGGAGAGCAGGGACTTGTATTTCATCTCGTCGTCGGCGTTCTCGTCCTGCACCATGGCGGTCAGGGCCTTGAAAAACGAAGGGTAGTCGCGCTTGAGGCGGTAGGCATCGGCGGCGAGGGAGTTGGTGAAGAGATCCGGGAACTTCGAAGGCTTGGCAATCTTGAGGTCCTGGTAGAGCGCCATGGCCTCTTCGGTATTGCCGGTGTTGAGGTAAAGGCCGGCGAGTGTTTCTTTGTACCAGGCGTTGGAAGGGTCCTGCTCTACGGCTTTCGCCATCACGGAAGCGGCGCCTGAATAGTCGCCTGCGGAGTAGAGGCAGAGCCCCTGGTAGTATAGCACGGCGTCGTTCGAGGGGCAGATCCTTGACAGGGAATCGAGAAGCCGGGCGGCTTCGAGAATGGCTCCTTCTTCTATCATCAGCACGGCGTCGACTATACCGTTTTCGATTTTCGTACTGTCTGGGGCACAGGAAGTTACGGCATCCTCTGCGGTCTGGGCCGGGAGGACCAGGCAGCAGAGGGCGAAGAATATTCCTGCGAGGAGTTTTTTCATACAATTACAAAAATATTGAATTTTTGGCTATTTTCGCACAATCATTTGATGATTTAAGTTTTTTTGGAGGCCGATGCAACTTTTTGGAGACAACTCGCATCTTAATACTTGGACGATTGAAAAGGCCAAGGAAGGCGACAGGCGTGCCCAAAAAGCCATCTACGACGCCCTTTCCGCCAAAATGTTCCCTATATGCCTGCGGTATATGGGCGAGCGTGAGGCGGCTGAAGACATCCTTCAGGACGGTTTCGTGACGCTTTTCTCCAAGCTTGACTCCTTCTCGGGAGAAGGCTCCTTCGAAGGCTGGGCGAGAAAGATCTTTGTCAACACGGCTCTTATGAGCCTTAGAAAAAACGACGTGCTGAAAGAGAGCGACGACGTGGAGGAGGCTCGCAGCCTCTCGAGCGAAGCGCCCACCGCCGTGCAGGACCTTGGCTACAAGGAGCTCTGCAAGATGATCTCCGAGCTGCCTGCCGGATTCAGGACGGTTTTCAACCTTTATGTGGTTGAAGGCTACACCCATTCCGACATTGCCGAGGCGCTTGGCATATCCGAAGGCACGTCCCGCTCGCAACTGCTCCGTGCCCGGGCTATGCTGCAGGCGAAGATACTGGAAACAAGAAAGAAATAGATATAAAGATGCAAGACAACTGGCAAGAATTCGACCGACATTTCAAGTCGGTGATGCAAGACGCCGAGGAGAAGGCTCCCCGCCGCGTCTGGCGTGCCGTGTCCTCGCGTCTGGACTCCGTAGCGGCCGCGGCCGCATGGTGGAGGTGGGCTGTGCCCGCATTCGCCGCAGCTGCGCTCGTGGCAGGTTTGTTCTTTTCCGGCATCTTCGACCGCAATGTCGAGGCGCCGGGCGATATCCAGATACTTGCAGATTCCGGACAGCAGTCCGGCGTGAGCGTGGATGCCCTTGCAGAGGTGGTTCCCGAGCTTTCGGAAAGTCCTTCGGAAGCCGCTCCCGCCCCGGCGGCAAGGCGCGTCCGCAGGGCTTCAGCCCCTTCTCAGCCCAGTGATGTCATTGAAGACGTGGCTGAAAGCCCCGAAAGCACTGACGCCCGGGAGATTGCTCCTTCCGATGGGAAAATTGTCTCCACTGATGTCAAGGATGAGAAGGAAGCTGAAGATATCGCGGCCCAGTGGGCAAGGATAGCCAGTGAAGACCAGCAAAAGAGGACCTCCGGCCTCAGGATAGGCAGCCTCTATGCCCAGGGCGGCGTGGGCGGCAACGATTCCAACATCTCCTATGGCGGCAACGGCATCAGCCGCATGGCCCCTGGCGCCGGTTCGGCGGATGCGGGCATCAGCGAAGCCAGCGCTTCGACCTACGGCGTGCCCTTCACCATCGGGCTCGGCGTTAGCTTCCCCATCACTGAAAAGCTGTCCATCGGCACCGGTCTCGACTATTCGCTGCTTTCCCGTTCCTTCACCGGCGGCTACAACAACGGCGCCGAGTCCTACAACGGCAGCATTTTCCACGACGTCAGCTATGTCGGCATCCCCGTCAACGCATACTACAAGCTTATCAGCACGCGCGATGGCCTGATGGATATCTATGCATGGGGCGGCGGCTCGGCTGAGGTGTGCGTGGCCAACAATTACCGTCTCATGAGCACCCCGTCCAAGGTCATCAGCGACAAGGCAGGCGCCTTCCAGTTCTCGACAGCCCTGGGCGTGGGGATACAGTTCAAGGTTTCCGACAAGATGGGCATCTATCTCGATCCGGCGGTGCGCTACTACTTCCACGGCAACCAGCCCAAGTCCGTCCGCACCGACAAGCCCTTCATGTTCAACTTCGACGCCGGCTTGAGATTCAATCTTTAGAGTATTCGGAGAATTTAGATTCTTCGTCGGGATAATCCCTCCTCAGAATGACATTCTAGGGGAGGGATTATTTGATTAAAGGTTATTCCGCTTCGCCGGAGACCCAGACGAGGACGTGGCGGTCGAAGGTCATGTATTCGAGCTTCAGTTCCTCTTCGTAGCCGTCTTTGTTGATGAAGGTGGCGTCCAGCTCGCCTTCCTCGCGGGGCCGGACGTCCTCTATTTCAATCTGCTCGGCGAAATCGACGTTGTATTGCGACATCTTCTTGTAGACTGCCTCCTTGGCGCACCAGTAGATGGCGAGCTGGGTGCGGCGGTCGTCGGCGTCGTCGTCGAGTTCTTCGATTTCTTCGTCCGAGAGGGCCTTCTTCTCAACGGCGCTGAAGTCGCGGTCCAGGGACTCGCAGTCGATGCCGACCTCCTCCACGTCGTTCAGGATCACGGCCACGTATTTGTCGGTGTGGGTGATGCTGATGTTGATGGCGTTGTTTTCGATGTACGGCTTGCCGTTGTCGTGGTGGCTGAGGTACACCTTTTCTTCGAACATAACGTCCAGCAACGCCCTTACGGCAAGCTTCTGCTTGCGTACGGATTCACTTTTGATGTATGAGATTTCCTCCAGTTCGTCGGAGGGGATGGATGTGAGCGCCCGAAGCTCGGCCTCGGTCTCGGTAATCTGCCACACGCCTATTCGCGAGTGATAGTCGTCGTCAAGATCTTTCTGTAGATATAGTGCCATAAACAATTATAACAAGGCAAAGATAATGATTATTTTTATTATGCAAAAAATTTGTAAATTTGCGTTGCTTTAGACACAACTTTTTTCTATTGATATGAAGTATTTGACTAATGAGAAATTGACCATCGTGGGAGCCGGCGGAATGATCGGTTCCAACATGGCACAGACCGCCCTCATGCTCGGTCTCACTCCCAACATCTGCCTGTATGATATCTACGAGCCCGGTGTGCACGGAGTCGCGGAAGAAATCTACCATTGCGCTTTCGAAGGCGCCAACGTGTCCTGGACAGTGGATCCGGCCGTGGCCTTCAAGGATGCCAAGTACATCATCTCCTCCGGCGGCGCTCCCCGCAAGGAAGGAATGACCCGCGAAGACCTGCTCAAGGGCAACTGCCAGATCGCTGCCGAGTTCGGCGACCTCATCAAGAAGTATTGCCCGGACGTGAAGCATGTCGTGGTGATTTTCAACCCCGCCGACGTGACCGCCCTGACCGCCCTCATCCACTCCGGCCTTAAGCCCAACCAGCTCACTTCCCTTGCCGCCCTCGACAGCACCCGCCTGCAGGAGGCCCTCGCCGCCGAATTCGGCGTGCAGCAGTGCAAGGTCACCGGCGCCCGCACCTACGGCGGCCACGGTGAGGCCATGGCAGTGTTCGCCAGCAAGGCCGTCATCGACGGCACCCCCCTCGCCGAGAAGAACCTCTCCGCCGAGCGCTGGGCCGAAATCAAGCACGCCACCGTGCAGGGCGGCTCCAACATCATCAAGCTCCGCGGCCGCAGCTCCTTCCAGAGCCCTGCCTACCAGGCTGTCAAGATGATTGAGGCTGCAATGGGCGGCGCCAAGTTCTGCTGGCCTGCCGGCTGCTACGTCAACGACGACAAGCTCGGCTACAAGAACGTCATGATGGCCATGCCCACCGTGATCGATGCCGACGGCGTGCACTACACCGCCCCCGACGGCACAGCCGCCGAGATGGCCGACCTCAAGGCCTCCTACGAGCACCTCTGCAAGATGCGCGACGAGATCGTGTCTCTTGGCATAGTGCCGCCAGTGGCCGAGTGGACCAAGGAGAATCCCAATCTCTGACAGGGTGATAATCCGGGCCACGGATATCCACAAAAGCTTCGGCTCGCTTGAAGTGCTGAAGGGCATAGACCTTGAGGTGCGGAAAGGGGAGGTGCTGGCAATAGTCGGCGCCTCCGGAGCCGGAAAGACCACGCTCCTGCAGATACTCGGCACCCTTTCCACCCCGGACAGGGGCCGTCTGGTCATTGACGGCACGACCGTGTTCGACGGCGCCGGCCGTTCCCTGAAAGGGGACGCGCTGGCCGCTTTCCGGGGCCGCAGGGTGGGCTTCGTGTTCCAGGCCCATCACCTTCTTCCGGAGTTCACTGCCGAAGAAAACGTGATGATTCCGGCGCTGATTGCCGGCAGGGGAGAGACGGCAGCCCGCGAAGACGCGCTGCGCCTGCTGGAGCTCACCGGCCTCTCAGCCCGCCTCTCCCACAAGCCGTCCGAGCTGTCGGGAGGCGAGCAGCAGAGGGTGGCAATAGCCCGCGCGCTCGTGAATTCGCCCGCCGTGCTGTTTGCCGACGAGCCCACCGGCAACCTGGACTCCGCCACCAAGCAGGAAATCCACCGTCTGTTCTTTGACCTGAGGGACAGCCTGGGCCAGACTATAGTGATAGTGACCCACGACCCGGAACTTGCAGGAATCTGCGACCGCCGTCTCGAAATGAAGGACGGCCTTATACTTTAATTCAAAGGCTTGGCATAGTGCGTCGCGGGCTTCTTCGGAGGCTCGGGGCGCACAATTTTTGCCGGCATCTTCTTCGCCGCGGCATACACCAGTATGGCAATGCCGGCCAGGATGAAGGGGATGGAAAGCAGCTGCCCCATGTTGAGGGCCATGCTCTGCTCGAACTCCACCTGCGGCTCCTTGATGAATTCGATTATGAACCTCATGCCGAAGCAGACCACGAGGAAGGTCCCGAAGAAAAATCCCCGGTGCACCTTCTCCAGTTTCTTGGCATACACCCACACGAGTCCCAGACCCAGCAGCAGATAGCTGAGCGCCTCATATAGCTGGGTGGGGTGCTTGGGCTCGGTCTCGCCGCGCAGCTCGAAAACGAAGCCCCAGGGCAGGCCGGTCACGTCGCCGTAGATCTCGGAGTTGAAGAGGTTGCCAAGGCGTATCAGGCAGCCGGCAAAGGCCACCGTGATGACCAGGCGGTCCAGGATCCACAGGAAGTCGAAATTGTGTTTCTTGCCGTAGTGCGCTGAGTACCACCACATTCCAAGCAGCAGCGCAATGGCGCCGCCGTGGCTGGCGAGGCCGCCTTTCCAGGGCATGAATATCTCCCAGAAGCCCTTCCACGAACCCAGGTAATAGTCGGGCTGGTAGAACAGGCAGTGGCCGAGCCGCGCTCCCACTATAGTGGCGATGAGCAGGGTGTAGAGCAGCGGATCCATCAGTTTCTCATCCACTCCCTCCCGGCGGAAGAACCACCTGAAGAGATACCAGCCGAGTATGAACCCGGACACGAAAAGCAGTGAGTACCAACGTATTCCCCAGTTTCCGATATGTATCAGCACGGGGTCGATGTGCCAGTGTACGACAAGAAATTCCATCCTTAAAAAATTTTTCAAAGATATACTTTTTGCGCCTATAAAACAAACGCTATGCGGTATAATTTTTGCAGCAAACACGCGCTCGTTATATAGTATGAGACAGATATTATTTACTTTTCTCGCCCTTGCGTTCGCGGCCGTGAAAGCCCATGCCGGCGAACCCGGCGAGCCGGTCCCCCTGACCCTTGAGCAGGCCCTGCAGACGGCCCTGAGCGAAAACGCTTCGGTCCGCGTGGCCGACCTTGAAATCCAGCGCACCGGATATGCCCGCAAGGGCACCTATGCCGCCCTCTTCCCCCAGATCGACGGTTCCGGCTCCTATCAGCGCACCATTAAGAAGCAGGTGATGTATATGGACTTCGACATGTCGAAGATGATGGGCGGCGGCGCTTCTGATGCTTCCGCCGGCGACACCGGCACCGCCTCAAAGGCCTCCGACGGCATAGAGGTGGGCCGCTGGAACACCTGGTCCGCCGGAGTGTCCGCAAGCATGCCCCTGGTCAACGCCCAGCTCTGGAAGAGCCTGAAAATCAGCGACCAGGATGTCGAGCTTGCCGTCGAAAAGGCCAGAGCCTCGCGCCTTGAGACTGTGACCCAGGTCAAGAAGGCCTACTACACGGTCCTGCTTGCCAAGGAAGCCTGCAACGTGTATAAGTCAGTCTATGACAATGCGGTCGAGAACCTCGAGCTCACGCAGAAGAAATTCAACGCCCAGCGTGCCTCCGAACTTGACCTCACCCGCGCCAAGACGGCCGTCGCCAACGCCGTGCCCAATGTCTATGAAGCTGCCAACAACGTGGAAATCAGCCTCTGGCAGCTGAAGGCCGTGATGGGCGTGGCCCTCGATTCCAACATAGACGTGGCAGGCGTGCTCACCGACTACGCCGACCGCATGCTCACGGAAGCTGTGCCCGATGCCGACCTGTCCGGCAACTCCACCCTCCGTCAGCTCGGCATACAGTCGCAGCAGCTCGCCGACGCCGTGCGCGTGCAGCAGTACGCTAACATCCCCTCGCTCGCACTGGCCTTCAACTACAGCCTCAACGCTATGACCAACGACTTCAATTTCAGCGAGTACCGCTGGTCGCCATACTCCTTCGTCGGACTCAGCCTCAACATCCCAATATTCGCCGGCGGCAAGCGCACCAATTCCGTGAAAGCTGCCCGCTTGCAGGCCGAAGAGCTCGACATCCAGCGTGAGAACACCGAGCGCCAGCTCCAGATAGCCATACGCCAGTACGTGGGCACCATGGACACCGCCATCAAGAGCTACGCCTCCGCCGGCAGTGCCGTCGAGACCGCCACCAAGGCTTACAATATTGCCCGCCAGGCCTACGACGTGGGCCGCAGCACGCTCACCGACCTCAACGACGCCCAGCTCGCCCTCACTCAGTCGCGGCTCGGCGTGTGCCAGGCCATCTACAGCTACCTTTCCGCAAAATCCGACCTCGAAGGCACCATCGGTGCCGATTTCACAGATAACAACGCACGCAATGAATAATAAACTCCTCCTTTTTGCCGCCCTCGCCGCGATTGCCGGCTGCGGCTCCGGGAACTCCGGACAGCAGGCCGGGCAGGCCCAGCAGCCCCAGGAACAGCAGGCCCCGCTGGTCTCCGTGGTCACTGCCGCCCGCGAAAAAGTGCCCCAGACCTCCGTCTATTCCTCCACCGTCCAGGCCAACGTCATCAACAACATAGCCCCGCAGAGCGGAGGCCGCATCCAGAAGCTTAACGTGGAAATAGGGGACTACGTGGCCAAGGGCCAGGTGCTCGCCCAGATGGACCGCGTGCAGCTCGAACAGGCCGAACTCAAGCTCCGCAACGACGAGACCGAACTCGAGCGCGTGCGCGCCCTGCTTGCCCAGGGAGGCATCTCCCAGGCCGATTTCGACCAGCTCGAGCTGGCCTGCAAGGTGAGCCGCACCACCTACAACAACCTGCTTGAAAACACGGTACTCCGCAGTCCCGTCAGCGGAGTGGTGACAGCCCGCAATTACGACCGCGGCGACATGTACGCCATGGCGCAGCCAATCTACACGGTGCAGCAAATCACCCCCGTGAAGGTGCTGGTGCCCATTTCCGAGACCGACTACACCCGCGTGAAGAAGGGCGACAAGGTCACCCTCACCGCCGACGCCCTGCCCGGCAGGAACTTCAGCGGCACCGTGAGCCGCCTGTATCCCACCATGGACGCCACCACCCACACCTTCAACGTGGAGGTGCTGGTGCAGAACTCCAAGCGTGAGCTTCGTCCCGGCATGTACGCCCGCGTGACAGTGAACTTCGGCGACAGCTACAGCATCACCGTGCCCGATACGGCCGTCTCAAAGATGCAGGGCGCCGGCACCCGTTCGGTCTTCGTGGTCGATGAAGCGGGCGTCGCCTCCGTCAGGGTGGTGACGCTGGGCCGCCATTTCGACGGCAAATATGAAATTCTCTCCGGACTTGAAGAGGGCGACCGCGTGGTCGTCAAAGGCAACTCCTCACTCAAGGCCGGCCAAAGCGTCAGAATAGGATGAGCCTCCCCCAGAAAGCTGTCAACAGGCCGGTGACGACGACCCTGGTTTTCGTCGCCTTCATGATTTTCGGCATCTTCTCGCTGAGCAAGACAAGCATAGCGCAGTTCCCGGAATTCGACTCCAACACCATCATGGTGATGTCGTCCTACGCCGGAGCCAATGCCGCCGATATAGAGACCAACCTCACCAAGGTGCTGGAAAACGCCCTCAACGGCGTGGAGAACCTCAAGGAACTGAATTCCCGTTCCAAGGAGAACATTTCCCTCCTCACCCTTACCTTCGAATACGGCACCGACATAGAAGAGGCCACCAACAACGTCCGCGACAAGCTGGACATGGTCAACTCGGTGCTGCCAGACGGCGCCTCCATGCCCGTCATTTTCAAGTTCAGCGCGGACGACATGCCCATCATGCTCCTCACGGCCACCGCCGACGAGAGCCTGCCCGGCCTGGACAAGATACTGGACGACAGGCTGTCCACCCCTCTGGCCCGCGTGCCCGGAGTGGGCACCGTGAGCGTGGCGGGCGCGCCCACCCGCGAAATCCAGGTCTATTGCGATCCTGCCAAGCTTGAAGCTTACCACCTGACAGTCAGCGCTATAGCCGGCATAATCACTTCCGAGAACCGCAACCTCCCTTCCGGTAATATCGACATAGGCTCCAGTACCTACACCCTCCGCGTGCAGAAAGAGTTCGGCGACCCGTCCGAGCTTCTCGACATAGTGGTCGGAGCCGCCGGCGGGCGCACGGTCTACCTCCGCGACGTCGCCACCGTGCGTGACGGCAGCGAGGAGCGGGAGCAGGAATCCTACACCGACGGCCAGCGCTCCGCCCGTATCATTATCCAGAAGCAGTCGGGCGCTAACACGGTGAACGTGATCCGCGGCGTCAAGAAGCAGCTGGACAAGATACGTCCCACGCTTCCCGCCGACGTGGACGTGACGATACTGGTGGACGGCTCCACGGAAATAATCAACACCATCAAGACCCTGCGCGACACCATCATCATCACCTTCATCGTGGTGATGCTCATAGTGTTCATCTTCCTCGGCAGCTTCAAGTCGACCTTCATCATAGTGCTGTCAATCCCTATGGCGCTGCTGGCCTCGCTGGTCTATCTTTACGCCACCGGCAACACCCTGAACATCATTTCGATGTCCGCCCTCGCAATCGCGATAGGCATGGTGGTGGACGACGCCATCGTGGTGCTGGAGAACGTGACCACGCACCTGTCGAAGGGCGAGCCGCCCAAGGAAGCCGCCGTGCAGGGCACCACAGAGGTGGGCATCTCCGTGATCGCTTCCACCCTCACGATGCTCTGCGTGTTCCTGCCGCTGACCATGATAAAAGGCATGGCCGGCATCATGTTCCGCCAGCTCGGCTGGATCGTGAGCATCATCATGGTCGTGTCCACGACCGCTGCCCTGACGCTTGTGCCCATGCTTTGTTCGCGCTGGCTGAAACCCAACGCGGAGCACGGCAGGGCCTACAACGCCATCTTCGGTCCCGTTAATAGATTCATCAATTGGATATCAAGGGGTTACGGCCACGTGATCCGCTGGGCCACCGGCCACCGCAAGATAGTGATCCTCGGCTTTGCCGCAGTGTTCGCCGCCGTGGTGCTGCTGCTCGCTCCCGGCATCAAGACCGAATTCTTCCCCCGTGGCGACTCCGACCGCATCACCTGCAACATCGAGCTTCCCATGGGCACGGCCCAGGACGTGACGCGCGAATTCGCGTTCTCCCTCTGGAACGACGTGAAGGAAGCGGTGCCCGAGGCGCAGCGCATCAACTTCACCTTCGGCCAGGCCGACACCGACAACACCTTCGCCAACATGCAGAACAACGGCACGCACGTCATTTCCATGAACGTACGCATCGGCACCAGCAGCACGCGCGAGCGCACCAGTGCCGAGATTGCCGACGTCGTGCGCGGCGTGCTCAAGCGTTACCCTGAAATCCACAGGGCCACGGTGTCCGAGGGCGGCGGCGGAATGGGCGGCGCGTCCACGGTGAAGGTGGAGGTGTACGGCTACAGTTTCGAGACCACCGACCGCATAGCCCGCGAGCTGCGGGGCAAGATGCTGGAGGATCCGGCATTCGCGCAGGTGACCCTGAGCCGCGACGAGTACACCCCTGAGTACCAGATGGACTTCGACCGCACCAAGCTGGCGCTCAACGGCCTGAATTCCACCACCGCCGGCTCCGCGTTCAGCGCCGCCATGAGCGGCACGGTGGCGTCCTACTACCGCGAGGACGGCGAGGAGTACAGCATACGCGTGCGTTACGCCCCCGAGTTCCGCACCAGCATCGAGGACATGGGCAACATCACCGTCACCGGCGCCCAGGGCAACACAGTGCGCATGAAGGAACTAGGCACCATAGTGGAGACGCTCGTGCCTCCGACCATCGAGCGCAAGGACCGTGAGAGGCTCATCACCGTGACCGGAATTGTGGCGCGCGGCGCTGCGCTTTCGGAGGCCGTGCAGGCTGCCCAAAGGGCGATTGGCGCCACCGACGTGCCCACGGAGCTGAATATTGTCATTGCCGGCGATTACGAGGACCAGCAGGATATGTTCGCCGACCTGTTCCTGCTCATCGTGCTGATTGTCATACTGGTGTACATGGTCATGGCCTCGCAGTTCGAATCGTTCATGAGTCCGTTCGTGATCATGTTCAGCGTGCCGTTCGCGATCGTTGGCGTGCTCATTGGTTTCACTGTGAACGGCGTGAACCTCGGCATGATGTCGCTGGTGGGTATCATAATCCTGCTCGGTATCGTGGTGAAGAACGGTATTGTGCTTATTGACTACACCATCCTTCTGCGTAAGCGCGGAATGGATGTGCGCGAGGCCACTACCACCGCCGCCCGAAGCCGCCTGAGGCCGATTTTGATGACCACGCTCACCACAGTGCTGGGCATGCTGCCGATGGCCATAGGCACCGGCGAAGGCTCGGAGATGTGGCGCGCGCTGGGTGTCACTGTGTGCTGGGGCCTCAGCATCTCCACCCTCGTGACCCTTATGCTCATCCCCACTCTGTACTGCGCCATCTGCGTCCGCCAGGAAAGGCGCAAAATGAATCGTTCTATTGATTTTGACAAATAATTCATATATTTGTGAGTTATGGAAAAAGTTATCACAAATACCAACTTTGAGGAAGCCCTGGCGATCCCCGGGCTCCTCGTCATAGATTTCTGGGCCACATGGTGCGGCCCTTGCCGTATGCTCAGCCCTGTGGTGGACGAACTCGCATCCGAATATGAAGGACGCGCCACAATAGCAAAATGCAATGTGGACGACTGCGAAGATATCGCCGTGCGCTTCGGTGTGCGCAACATCCCCACCCTCGTGTTCGTGAAGGACGGCGAGGTCGTGGACCGCACCGTGGGCGTACTTCCAAAGCAGGATATCGCAGCGAAGATACAGCTCTATCTATGAGGGTCCTGTTCTTCTGCTCAGCGGTAGAGGACATAGCCCCGGAATACAACGAAGCTGCCCGGCAGATAGTCCGGGCCGCTTGCGCACGGGGGTATGAAATCGTGTCCGGAGGCACCGTGAAAGGCACCATGGACGTAGTGTGCGCCGAAGCTGCCGCATGCGGAGCCTTCGTGCGCGGCGTCCTGCCCCGTTTCATGGAGCCTCTTGTGAGCCCCTATCTGACGGAGACCGTGTGGACGGACACCATGTCCGCCCGAAAGGAAGCCATGCGCGAAGGGGTGGACATAGCGATAGCCCTTCCCGGGGGCATAGGCACGCTGGACGAACTGTTCGAGACCATGGTGCTCTCCAAGCTTGGCTGCTTCGACGGCCGCATTGCCGCGCTCAACATCGGCGGCTTCTACGATTCGCTCGTGGCCCTGCTGGACCATCTGGTGGCCACCAATATGCTTTCGGCCGCCGACAAAGCGAGGCTGCAGATTGTCTCCACTGTAGAAGAATTGGAAGCC
Organism: Bacteroidales bacterium; assembly: GCA_017617715.1. Classification (GTDB taxonomy): domain Bacteria; phylum Bacteroidota; class Bacteroidia; order Bacteroidales; family UBA932; genus Cryptobacteroides. The sequence goes on from JAFZVQ010000034.1 coordinate 50,238, forward strand.
CTGCTATGAACCTTGAAGCCATCATAGCCCTGCTAGGTGAGGATTGGGACCGCTTCGGCGCCGTGGTGCGCGAAAGCCTCCGGTCCGACATCCGCATGCTCAATTCCGTCAACGACAACCTGTTGTCCAACGCCGGGAAGCGTATCCGGCCCATGGTGTCGCTGCTGGTGGCTAGGGCTCTGGGTGGCTGTAACCATGAAAGCATCTGCTTTGCCGCCGCCACTGAAATGATCCACAACGCCACCCTTTTCCATGACGACGTGGTGGACAAGAGCACCCTACGCCGCGGCAAGCCCACTCTTTCGAGCATGGTGGGCCCGTCTGCAGCAGTGCTGATAGGCGATTTCTGGCTTTCGCGGGCCGTGAACCTGCTCATCGACACCCGCCATCAGTCTGAGGCTATAGTGCAGTTTTCCAATGCTTTGTCGCGTCTTGCCGAGGGCGAGATGCTGCAGATGCAGAAAGTGGCCGACAACGACACTGATGAGGAAGCCTACCTGCAGATCATTTATTGCAAGACCGCCTCGCTTTTCGAGTCGGCATGCCGCCTCGGGGCAGTTTCCGTGGATGCCGCTCCCGGGCAGATAGATGCCGCCGGCAACTTCGGCGCCGCGCTCGGCAGGGCTTTCCAGATACGCGACGACATCTTCGACTACCAGAAGGGCGAGATAGGCAAACCCGTTGGTATAGACCTGAAGGAGCAGAAAATCACCCTTCCGCTGCTCGGAGCCATGCGCCGGGCGGGGCAGGGGGATTCCATCAGGGCGATGGTGCACGACATTCCGGACCATCCGGAGTATTGCGACAAGCTCCACGCCTTCGTGCTGGACAACGGCGGCATCGAATATGCTTCCGCAAGGCTGGATGATTTCATAGACGAGGCGATTTCCGCCCTGGATGCCTTCCCGGCCTCGCCGGAGAAGGATATGCTGGCGGAGCTTGCCCGTTACAATGCAGTGAGGAACAAATGAGATTCGCAGACACCAAAGGCAACGTTGACACCCTGAAAGCGCTCGCGGGAATGGTGGATTCCGGCAGGATTCCGCACGCCATCATGTTTTCCGAGCCTGACGGGGGCCCTGCCTTCAGCGTGGCGCTTGCGTTCCTCCAGTATCTCTACTGCCAGTCGCGGCGGGACGGGGATTCCTGCGGGGAGTGCCCTTCGTGCAACCGCATTTCCAAGCTCATCCACCCCGACATCCACTTCATTTTCCCCACCACTTCGCCGAACACGTCCGCTTCGCTGATGCCCCAGTTCAGGGAGCTGGCCATTGCCAATCCCCGTTTCACGGAGGCTGAGCTGGGGGCGGCCCTCGGCATCGAGTCGAAGTCGTCGCTGATTGCAGTGGCCGAGGCCAAGGAGGTGCTCTCGTCGCTCGCCCTGAGCGCGCTCGAGGGAGGCTGGCGCTCGGTGGTGATGTATCTTCCTGAAAAAATGAACCAGGAGGCTGCCAACCGCCTGCTGAAGGCAATAGAGGAGCCGGAAGAGAACACTGAGTTCATTTTGATCACCCATTCGCCGGAGAAGGTGCTCCAGACCATAGCTTCGCGCTGCCAGCGGATTCAGCTGGGCGCCGAGGTGAAGGCTCCGTCGTTTGAAGAGCCTGAGCTGCTGGATGCCTTGATTGACGCCCTGGTGGCCCGGGACCTGCTCGCCGCCCTGCAGGCAGGGGAGCAGCTCGCCGCGCTTCCCTCGCGCGAGAGCGCCAAGGCGTTCTGTGTGTATGCGGCTGACGCCATGCGCAATATCTTCCTGGTGCAGCAGGGGTTCAAGCTGCAGCAGACAGGCACCGGAAAGGCAGGGGAGTGGGCGCCCCGGGTGCGCAAGAGTTTCGCCCGTGAGGCCCTGGCCTGCTTCGACGGAGCCCGCAGGATGGTGGACCGTAACGTGAATATGAAAATTATCTTCACCGATCTGGTGGACAGACTATACGGACTGATTTAATGGATAAAGAGACCATAAAATACGATTGTTTCAGGGGCTGCTCAGTGGTGGACGGCGGCGAGGAAGGTGCGGCCTGCGCCTACAGGGCCGGCTGCTGCAAGCTTTCCGACCGCAACTGGCTGAGCGGAGTGGACGACAACACCTGCCCCGACATCTTTGAGGTGCGCTTCAAGAACACCCGCAAAGGCTTCTATATCAACGATTCGCAGCAGAAGATAGGCGAGGGCGACCTCGTCATCGTGGAGGCTGCCGGCGGCCACGACCTCGGCATCGTCACGCTCGCCGGGCCCATCGTGGCCCGCCAGATGGCCTGCAAGGGCATCAGCCGCGAGGACACGGAGTTCCGCAAGATCTATCGCAAGGCCAAGCCCATGGATATACAGAAGTGGCAGGAGGCAATAGCTCGCGAGCATGAGACCATGATCAAGGCGCGCAAGATAGCGGCTGAGCTCGGCCTGGAGATGAAGATTGGCGACGTGGAGTTTCAGGGCGACGGCTCGAAAGCGATTTTCTACTATATAGCCGACGGCCGCGTGGACTTCCGCCAGTTGATCAAGGTGTTCGCCGAGGAGTTCCGTATCCGCATAGAAATGAAGCAGATAGGTGCCCGCCAGGAAGCCGGCCTCATCGGCGGACTGGGCGTGTGTGGCCGCGAGCTCTGCTGCGCCAACTACATCACTTCCTTCCAGAGCATCTCCACTTCGGCCGCCCGCTGCCAGGACCTCTCGCTTAATCCGCAGAAGCTCGCCGGCCAGTGCGGCAAGCTGAAATGCTGCCTTAACTATGAGGTGGCCACATATCTGGACGCCCAGTCCCGCATCCCCAAGGTGCAGGGGCCGCTGGAGTTTGAGGACGGGCTTGCCTACCTGCGTAAGACGGATATTCTGCGTGAGATAATGTATTTCTCCTACGACAAGAATTCCGACGCCGACCTCTATGCTCTCGATGCCGAGGAGGTGCGGGAGATCCTGGAGATGAACCGCGCCGGCGAGCGGCCGGAGTCGCTCCGCACCGAGCCGGAGCCCGTGATGCCGGAGTTCGTCACGGCCGTGGGCGACGACAGCATTTCCCGTTTCGACGCGCCCAAGCGTAAACGCAAACGTTCACGTAACCGCGGCCGGGGCGGCAACGGTGGCAACGGCGGCGGTAACGGTGGCGGAAAGGCCCGCCGTGAAGGTAAACCCAAGGATTCGAAACAGTGATGCGGCGGAGTGTACTGGTCTGCATCCTGCTGATTGCGGCCGCCTGCTCGCAGCCGCGTTCGCGTGAGCAGTTCATACGCTCCGACGGCACAGGGGAGTATTCCTTCCCGGTGGTGTTTGCCGACACGCTCCAGGCATACGACATTTCTTTTTACACTGCCATCGACAGGCCGGTTTTCCAGCCTGACACGCTTGTGTGCTTCCCTTTGCAGGTGGTGTGGCGTTCCCCGTCCGGGCGCTATTTCTCCGAGACCGTGTATTATCCCGCCGATTCGCTCCGTGTGCGCTACCGCAGCGGCCTCGTGCCTTCAGAGGCGGGGGATTGGACCGTCAGCGTGACCGTCAGCCCCGAACCTCCCGGCCTTCGCGGCCTGGGGCTCATCTGCACGAAGGTAGCTAGGTAGATCCTTCACTTCGTTCAGGATGACACCACTGACATCACTTCGTTCAGGATGACACCATTGTCATTCTGAGGAGGGCAACGCCCGACGAAGAATCTAAAAAAAGCCGGACAGATTGCTCTGCCCGGCTTTCTTGAAGCTTAAGCTCTTAGTCGCTCAGGGAGAAACGCTTGAAGGCGACGACCTTGGCCTCTTTGTCTTCGGCTGCGATGGCGGCCTTGACGGAGATCTTCTCCTCGCTCATCTGGTAGTCCTGCTCCTCGAGGGTCATTTCCTTGAGGAACTTCTGCACGCGGCCGTTTGCGATGTTCTCGATCATGGCAGGGTTGAGGCTTGCGGCCTTCTCCTCGCCGACGGTCTTGATGATTTCGCGAGCCTGGGCAGCCTGCTCGGGAGTGATCCATCCCTTAGCAGTGTTGGACTCGATGTGGTCTTCGCTGTCCACGTGGGCGGGGTTGATACCGACCTTCTTGAGGGCGGCGTCAATTGCCTTCTGGACCATTTCGTCCTTGGTCTTCTGGATGGCCACGGCTTTCTCGTTGTCAAGCACGGACTGGGGGCAGTCTGCGATTCCGATGGAGACGGGGTTCATCGAAGCGACCTGCATCACGACACCCTTGGCGAGAGCCTCGGAGACGGGCTTGTTGAAGCCCACGAGGGCGCCGAGCTTGCCGGTGATCTTGTGGATGTATTCGACCACGAAAGGAGCCTCCACGAGGGCATAGCCCACGAGGACGTGCTTCTCTCCGGTCTTGCCGGTCTGGGCTTCCACTGCCTCGGCCACGGTGTATCCGTCTGCCATCTTGCAGGCCTTCAGGCCTTCAAGGTCGGCGGGGCAGTTCGCGATGGCGACATCGGCGATGGCGTCGGCCAGGTTCTGGAAGTCGGCATTGCGGGACACGAAATCGGTCTCGCAGCCAAGGCATATAAGTATGCCCTTTCCTCCCTGGAGACGGGCCTTCACGGCGCCTTCGGAGGTCTCGCGGTCGGCGCGCTTGGCGGCGACCATCTTGCCCTTCTCGCGGATGATGCCGATGGCTTTCTCGAAGTCGCCGTTAGCTTCCTCGAGGGCCTTCTTGCAATCCATCATACCGGCAGAAGTCATTTTACGTAACTTCATTACGTCTGCTGCAGTAATTGCCATAGCTTTATTCTTTAACAGTTAATGGAACTATTCGGCCTTGGGCTCTTCGGCTTTGGGCTCTTCAGCCTTGGGCTCTTCGGCTTTGGGCTCTTCTGCCTTAGGCTCTTCAGCCTTGGGGGCCTCAGCCTTGGGCTCTTCGGCTTCGACCTTCTCAGCCTCGGGGGCTTCGTCGGCCTTGGCGCCCTTGCGTGCACGGATCTTGCGTGCGGCGGGCTTTGCGGGAGCTTCGGCTGCTTCCTCGGCGGGAGCTTCCTTGTCCTTCTCGAGCTTGCGCTCTTCGAGGCCTTCGGCGATAGCTGCGCAGAGAACGTTCATGATGCACTCGATGGACTTTGCCGCATCATCATTTGCCGGGATCACGAAATCGACGGGGGTAGGATCGCAACAAGTATCTACCATGGCGAATACCGGAATGTTGAGGCGGCCGGCTTCCTTGACGGCGTTGGCTTCCTTCTGGATGTCAATCACGAAGATTGCTGAAGGGAGGCGGCTCATGTCGCGGATGGAACCGAGGTTCTTCTCGAGTTTTGCTCTCTGGCGGTCCACCTGGAGGCGCTCACGCTTTGCGAGCTTGTCGAAGGTGCCGTCTTCTTTCATCTTATCGATGACGCTCATTTTCTTGATGGCCTTGCGGATGGTCGGGAAGTTGGTAAGCATACCGCCCGCCCAGCGCTCGGTGACCGAAGGCATACCGACAGCGGCTGCTTTCTCGCTGACGATGTCCTTGGCCTGTTTCTTGGTCGCGACGAAGAGGATCTTGCGGCCGCTCTTGGCCAGGATCTTCATTTCTTCGGCGGCCTCGTCAATCTTGACGATGGTCTTGTGCAGGTCTATGATGTGGATGCCGTTCTTCTGGTCGAAGATGTACGGAGCCATCTTAGGATTCCACTTACGGGCGAGGTGTCCGAAGTGTACGCCTGCATCAAGTAGTTCTTGGAAATTTGTACGTGACATTTTTTTGTTTCTTGTTTGTTAAAACTGTGCCCGGTTGCGGGCCTCTTTTCATCAAGGCGGAGTAGCGGCCTTGCCGGTCTCCGGCCTTTTCCGCAGGGTGGCAACATTCCGTTGGGAATGTTTGGAACCACCTCTGTGCGACTAAAATCAACAAATAACTAACGTTTGCTGAACTGGAAGCGTCTGCGGGCTCCGGGCTGACCGGGCTTCTTGCGCTCGACCTCGCGTGCGTCGCGGGTGAGGAAACCGGCTGCCTTAAGAGCGGGACGATATGCTTCCTTGTCAACCTCACAAAGGGCGCGGGCGATTCCGAGACGGATGGCCTCGGCCTGGCCTTTGGTGCCGCCGCCGCAGATGGTCACTTTGATGTCAAACTGACCTGCGGTGCCGGTGACCTCAAGAGGCTGGTTCACCACGTAACGAAGGGTCTCTGCGGGGAAATAATTCTCGAGAGTGCGGTCGTTGACGGTGATGTTGCCTTTGCCGGCGGTGAGATAAACGCGAGCCACAGCTGCTTTACGTCTTCCAAGGGCGTGTGTCTGTTCCATTTGCTCTGTTTAAATTTCGTTCAACTTGATTTCTTTAGGGTTCTGGGCCTGGTGCGGATGCTCGGGGCCTGCGTAGATGTGCAGATTGCCGAGGATCTTGCTGCCAAGACGATTCTTGGGGAGCATACCCTTGACTGCTCTCCGGATGAGCTCGGTCGGCCTCTTCTCGAGGATCTCCTTGGGCGTGGTGAAGCGCTGTCCACCGGGGAATCCGGTGTAGCGGGTGTACACGCGGTCGGTCATCTTCTTGCCACCAAGGGCCACCTTCTCGGCGTTGACCACGATGACGTTGTCACCGCAATCCACGTTGGGGGTGAAGCCGGGCTTGGTCTTGCCACGAAGGACAAGAGCCACGCGGGCGGCGAGACGACCAAGTGCGAGATCCGTCGCATCAATGACGACCCACTCCTTGTTCACAGTCTCCTTGTGGAGAGATACTGTTTTGTAGCTTTGTGTGTCCACTGTCTTGATCTTTAAATGGTTAATACTATTATTGCGATCCCTTTAAAAATTAGGGGTTGCAAAGGTAGGAATTTTTTCTCAATTACCAAAGATTTGCTTGCTATTTCAATTTTTTGCTCTATCTTTGCATTCCATTTCTGCACGGGCAATTGCCAGAGCGATTGCAAAAGCAGCGAAATGGCGGGGTAGCTCAGCTGGTTAGAGCGTCGGATTCATAATCCGGAGGTCGTGGGATCATGCCCCACCCCCGCTACAAATCAGCCTTCCTGGTCAAGAGGCTGAACACATATAAGTCTTGGTTTGACTACGATCAACCAAACAGACTAAACTCTCTATATACCCGTCACAATAACCTGTGATGGTCTTTTTTATTATATGGGGTGCCGATCAGTGGAGATAGATGTGGATAGAATTGAATACGATCTCCCAAGCAAAGAATAAGGCTATACGGTCCCCAAAAGTGGCAAATTTGTGTCCATATATGCGACCAGTGTATTCAGCAAATAAAACTGGTCACAAATTATGTCAAGAAGCACAGCAAATGTTTCATTCTACTGCCGTGAGAGCAAGAAAAACAGGGATGGACTAGCACCTATCGAACTGGTCATAATCCTGAATACACAGAGGTGTTTTATCCAACTGCCGAGGAAGGAATACCCCGCTGCATTCAAAGCACAGGTCAAGGGCAAGAAAAGGACTGACTTGATAGAGTATCTGGATGGTGTTAGAGCCAGGCTGAACCAGATTGCCACCACTTTCCTTATGGAAGGGAGACCACTGACTTCAGATGCGCTCAAAACCTATTTCCAGACAGGAGGATACCAGATATATACCATTGAGGACCTCTTCAATGACTATATGCGCATCCTGAAAAAGAGGGTAGGAAAGGACTTGACCGCCAAGAGCTACCGCAAATATGAGATAGCTAGGGACAAGCTCTACCGCATCATCTCACCCAAGGAACCAGTGAGCGCCATAACCAAAGCAGTCATCCTGGACTATCAAGCGTCTATGAACCAGTACCTGGACTATGTTACTACCAACGGATACTGCCAGAGGGTGAAGACTATCGTTCAGTTCGGGATAGATAACGGGAAAATCAAGACAAACCCTTTCTGCGGAATCAAGCTCCGGAAGGGTGAGAAGAGCATACAGTTCCTATCAGAAGAGGAGGTTGATAGAATCCGCACAACAGACTTCCACAATGAGAGCCTGAACAGGGTAAGAGACCTGTTTGTGTTCCAGGCAGCATCAGGACTTTCCTATACAGATATGGCTAAGCTTGTACCTACAGACTTCCAGGTAACAGAGGATGGTCAGTACTATATCCACGACAAACGTAACAAAACCGGAGTGTTCTATACCGCTGTCATCCTGGAGCAAGGGGTGGAGATTCTGAAGAAATACAACTTCAAGCTCCCTATGCTGGGTAACCATAAGCTGAATGTCTATCTAAAGGCCATAAGAGACCTCTGCGGGATAGACAAGCCTATCTTTTCCCACGTTGCCAGACACACCTATGCTACCAGGTGCCTTAACAGAGGGATACGCTTGGAGGTGGTAGCAAAGCTTCTGGGACATAGCACCACCAGAATAACACAACACTATGCTAAACTGCTAAAAAGCAGTATTTTGGATGAGGTGAAGGATGCTTTTGAGAAATCCAATTGATAGAGTCCACCTTCTATCTAACCTCTTGATTAAAGGTATTTTCGTTATTCAAAGATATTTTTCCTATCTTTGTTGTGCTACTGGGACGAGAAATCCCCAGGGCAGAAAGGTAGTTCATCTAAAAGAGAAAATCTGGACAATTTTTTACGTCAGATGGACAATTCCAGTTCGGTATGTCTCGACACCCTCCGGGTGCCGTGCATATAGGCAGGAATGTCTATTGACGTAGGCCCCGTCCAGAGGCTCTCTTTTGATAGACGAGATTCCTGCCTTTTTTGTTACTATATGCTAATTCTGGAATCTGTTGGCATTTTTATGCTGATTATGTTTGCTCAAGTAAAACCAGAAAAAGTCATTAGAGAATTGGTGAAAAACAACGAATGTAAAGTAAATGAGGTCACCAGGACTAGTGATTCCCCTCTGCTTGATTATGAGAGATTATACATAGAATGGGGTAATACCGGTGGAATGAGGCTAAGAATGAAGTTTTCCTTTTTTTGTGACTCGCCTAATGAAGTGAAGTTCTTTTACGATGATGGCACCAGCATTCCTCATTGGCGAAGCATCGTATTTAACAATGGTAAAGATGCGTTTCCACCTGAATTAAGAGAGTATCTGGAAAGAAACAGAGATAAACTGTTCAATGTTGAGATTCTTCCAGTAATAAAAGAGAAGGCTCGAAGGGCTTTTGGGAATGAATCAAACTGGAGTATTATAGTAGATTAAGTTAACCAGTGTTTACTATTATTAAGATTATGCGGATCCGATTTATCTTGTGGAGAAATATCCCACTAGTGTTTCTAGCCTTAATAGTTGGTTGTATGAAGGAGGTAGAGATTCAACCTCTGGAGCAAGATAACCTACGCGAAGTCGTATTCCATGCCGGATGGGATCCGGAAACCAAGACCGTGCTACAAGAAGACGGAAGCGTTTGGTGGTCGCCAGGGGATGAAATCGGTTTATTCGTTGAAACGCCAAGCCGACATGCTTTTTATAAATTGACAGCCACAAATACCGAGCCTGCCCCACGAACAGACTTTATCGGTCAAATAGAAGGGGAACAAGATGCCATATCATACTTGGCAATCTATCCCTACAATTCGGCTACGATGTATAATGGTTATAGTTTTAAGACGACGATGCCTTTAACACAAATTGCACGTGAGGGCACATTTGATAAGGGATATCTTGTGAGCGCCGCCGTTTCAGAAGACAATCATTTGTACTTTCATAATCTCTGTGGCGGAATTGTGTTTTCTGTTGAAAACGAGGGCATCAACAAAATCACCATAAAAGCTAATGCTGGGGAACTCCTTGCCGGAACCATTGCAATCAATAAGAATCTGGAAATAGTAGCAGATTCCCAAATAGGAGAGTATCTAAAAGATTATTCTTCAATGTTAGAAGTGGTCGCACCAAATGAAGGAGCATTCATCCCGGGCAAACACTATTATGCTGTCATTCCTGCAATGACATTGAATCAAGGCCTTAGTGTTACTTACTATAAAGGCGATAAAGCAGGGACATATGAATATCGCCAACCTATTGAAATTAAACGAGGCGTTTTCAAGAGGCTGTACGGAAAGGATAAGGATGTGATCTATCATACTTGTTATCAAAACGTGGCGGAGCTTTATTCTTTTCTGCCCAAGAGTATTGATAAAACGAGCATAACGGAAATACACTTCCACGTAAATGACGCAACAGTTACAGAGAATCAACTTGCGGCATCTGTCCCGGTTTATTACGAAGTAGAAGGAACATCCGTAAACATTTACACTTCAGCGGAAGTGTTTGATATTAGCCGTGTTACGGCTAATATGTTCAATGGATATTTCGCGCTGCAGGAGCTAGATCTATCTAAAACGATTGTATCTAATGCTACTAGTTATTTCCGTATGTTTATGGACTGCAGGTCCCTTGAGTCAATCATTTTTGGGGATTGGGATACACACAAAGCATTTATTATGGAGTGTATGTTCGCTAGATGTGAAAAACTGCGCGCGTTGGACTTGTCGTTTATGGACACAAGAAATGTGTTCAAGATGAACGGGATGTTTGCCACTTGTGAATCCCTTGTATCCTTGAATCTGAGTTCTTTCGATACATCTCATGTCACGGAGATGAGAGGCTTGTTTGGAAGTTGTCATTCATTATCATCTTTGGATTTTAGTTCATTCGACACGAGCAATGTAACGGATATGGGTGGCATGTTCTCTGGCTGCTATAATCTGGAGTCTCTTGATCTATCGAGTTTAAATACGGACAATGTCACTAATATGTCTGGTATGTTTAGCAGCAGCTTGAGTCTAGAGTCTCTGGACCTGTCGGGCTTTAATACAGCAAATGTAACAGATATGAGCGGTATGTTCGAGAATTGCCAGTCTTTGAGAACAATAAACCTATCATCTTTTAGCACCGCTAATGTAGAGAGTTTTGAGAATATGTTTCATGGATGCGCCAACTTGGAATCACTTGATTTGACGAAGTTTAATACATCCAAAGCACAATCTATGTGGTTTATGTTCGGTTGGTGCACATCTCTGAAAGAATTGGATGTCAGTTCTTTCACATCCGAATCTCTCCAGAGGGCCGGATATATGTTCGGTACGTGCAAGAGGCTTCAGAAACTTAACCTTGGGGCGTTTGATATATCACAAGCTGATTGCCAATATGTTGGTGAGGCGATAATGAGAACATCCAAGTCTGGGGCAATAAGATGTACTCCGGAAACGAGGGCCGTTCTAGAGCAGACAATGGATAATAACCTTTTAGGTAGTGTGACATGGTTGTCCTTATCTGATGATATCAACTCTTTTGAATATCAAAGAGATCCGAACCTTTATTATAGTTCCGATTTCAGCAAGCACGAAACCGTGAAAAAATTGTATTCGGCGACAAAAGGCAAAGGAATAGATATTGTGCTGATGGGCGATGTGTATTCTGATAGGATGATTGCAAATGGACAATACGATGCAGATATGGAACTTGCCGCAGATGCTATTTTCTCAAAAGAGCCGATGGCCTCATTAAAAGACTTCTTCAATGTATACATTGTGTATTTAGTTTCAGACAATGAGGTAATTGGAGAATCTACTGCATTGAATGCTGTTGAAGGTGGCCCTTTAAATGTTACCGCACAAATACCAGAGAAATATAGAATATTGGCGACTGGCAACGGAGACCTGTCTGCCCAAGACGCAATCGTAATTGTTAATGGAACGTCCGGCACCTCTGGTTATGCAACCATGAGCGCAAGGTTTGAAGATAATAACTATTATGATTGCGATTATGGCTGGGGGTATAGTTCTGCTGTTGTGGCACGTGGCGATCATGATTATTCCGATGAGTATCAAATTACTGTTGCCCATGAATTCGGCCATAGTTTCGCAAAACTAGCAGATGAGTATGTTACGAATGACACCATGATAGGAGAATACGACGCCAGTGTTTTAGCAGATCACTTCAACCGCTTTGGATGGTATAAGAATGTCGATTTATCGTCTGACCCAGCAATTATCCGATGGTCGCGCTTCCTTAGTGATGAAAGATATGCAGATGATGGGGTCGGCATTTTTGAAGGAGGGGCACTTTACGCCCATGGTGTGTGGCGCCCCAGTGAGAACAGCATTATGAATAACGGGACGATGTTTAACGCACCGTCAAGAGCCGCTATTTATAATAGGATACACAAATTAGCCTATGGCAAGGATTGGCAGTTTGATTGGGAGGAGTTCGTTCAGTGGGACACTAAAAATATTGGTTTGGAGAAACATGCCATCAATTCCACTGCAGATGCATATCATCCGCATGTGAAGCACAAACCGTTCATATCTGCCAAAGAATCCATCAATAAAGATGGCAAGGTCGAAATCAATGTCATTATGAACTAAAACAAAAAACAATGAATAATCAATATATATCAATATATCACCGGCCCGAAGCGTGCATATTGAATATTGACCCGGACGAACTTCTTTGCATTAGTGGAAATCACGAAGGAATAGAGGAAGAGGATTGGGTTGATTAAGAGACTTCGCATATATGGACACAAATTTGGACTGTTTATGGATAGATAGGCTTTGTCAGAATCTTGGGTGATCATATTCAAAAACCCCTCCCCATAAAACAAAAAAGACCATCACAGTGTATTGTGACGGGTATATAGAGAGTTTAGTCTGTTTGGCTGATCGTAGTCATGCCAAGACTTATATATAGTTTGAGCCTCGATTGAGAGGCTCTTTGTAGCGGGGGTGGGGCACCTGCCCGCAAACACGATCATCTCTATATCCCTATCAAAAACACCCCTACAATCACTTGTAGTGCGATCTTCCCCAGTTTCAAATCTGCGACCTATATGGCCAGTCTTAACTTTGGTCGCATATATGTGCAACCGGTAGCGAATATAATCGTTATCGATCACACGGTCAAGAGTCCCCAGAAGTTTTTCCTAGTGGAATGATCCTGGGGATTCTTCTATCAATGTGCTGCTACAGGTGGAAAACCTTTTTTATCCTTTGTACCGTGGACTGGGAATAGCCGGTAATGGCCGCTGTATGTCTAACTGATTCCCCAGATCGGAGACATCTGATGATAGACTTGTACTCTGCTGCTAACTGTGCCTTGTCCTTGACTCCTGAACCCTTGGGCTTACCGATCTTCCCACCATCCCTGATATACTTGTCCCTGCCTGACTTTAAGCGATAATAGATGGACTGACGCTCAAGTTCCGCTGCCGTTCCTAACACTGCTGTCATAATGGTGAGATAGGGGTTCTCCTTCCCTTCAGTATCAAAGATGGAGAGCTGTTCTTTCTGGAAGTAACAGTTGATATGGTGGTCTTTCAGGAACTTGATGGTCTCCAGGATCTCATCACATCTCCTACCAAGCCTGGAGAGTTCCGATACTAGGATGATGTCTATATGGTTCTCCTGGCAGAATGATAGAGCTTGTTGGAGAATGGGTCTATCCTTGTTGGCCTTCCCCCCTGATATGTGCTCCTGGAAGATCTTGACTATGGTGATGTGATTGGTGGAAGCGTAGCGCTGAAGGTCTTCTACCTGTCTGGTGGTATCTTGTCTGGCCTCTAAAGCTCCTGAACTTGAGCAACGGGAAAAGATGATAGCTTTCTTCATAATGGGTGTATTGAGGGTTAAAGCGTGTTCAACTTAATCTGATAGGGTGATAGAATACGATGCGATTGTGCGGTGGGGATTATCTTTGATATAATCGACTACGGGAGATCACCTCTGGATAGACCCCAGAAGAGATTGGGCAGTGCTCCTGGCCATAAGAATGTGAGAAGTGGTTGGGGGACTTGTGGGTATCGAAAATAATTCCTATCTTTGCGGTGAACACTTAAAGATATAGACTATATGCCAGAAATATTCAGATTCTTTGGATTCTCGTTCTTCTTCTACAGCAAGGAGCACGACCCGCTACATGTCCACGTGGA
>JAFZVQ010000035.1 GCA_017617715.1 Bacteroidales bacterium
GGCAGGCGGGTGGCAGAGCCACCCATTGTTTGTTAATAAGGAGGACCAGGCGCAAGCGAGCTCGTGCCTGGTCCTCCTTATTAACAAACGCCGCACTTCCGTGCGGCGCCTGCCTAAGCATTGCATAGCGCGGAGAGAAAGGGATTCGAACCCCCGAAGCAGGTTTTGCCCGCTTAGCGCATTTCGAGTGCGCCGCCATAGACCACTCGGCCATCTCTCCGGGTGCAAAGTTCGTAAAAATTATTTAAATTTGTACACTATGCGGATTGGAGATTTGGATTTTGGTGCCAAACCGTTGTTCCTTGCGCCTATGGAGGATGTCACGGACGTGTCGTTCCGTGTCCTCTGCAAGGAGCAGGGTGCGGCGATGGTGTACACGGAGTTCGTGCCCTCGGACGGCCTCGTCAGGGACGCCGACAAGGCCATCGCCAAGATGCGGACCCTACCGGAAGAGGCTCCCGTGGGCATCCAGATCTACGGCCACATCCCCGAATCCATGGTAGAGGCGGCGAAGATGGCCGACCGCGCCGCCGAGATCGCCGGCGGCCACGGCGCCGACCTCATCGACATCAACTTCGGCTGCCCCGTCAGCAAAATAGCCGGGCGAGGCGCCGGCAGCGGCATGATGCGCGAGCCCGACAAGATGGTGGCCATCACCAAGGCCGTCGTGGAAGCCGTCGGCAAGCCCGTGACCGTGAAGACCCGCCTTGGCTGGGACGACAACACAAAAATCATAGTCGAGCTCGCCGAGCGCCTCCAGGACGTTGGCATCCAGGCAATTACCATCCACGGCCGCACCCGCCAGCAGATGTACAAAGGCGAAGCGGACTGGACCCTCATAGGCGAGGTAAAAAACAACCCCCGCATGCACATCCCCGTGATAGGCAACGGCGACATCACCTCCGGTCCCAAGGCCAAAGAAGCCTTCGACCGCTACGGCGTGGACGCCATAATGATAGGCCGCGCCTCCTTCGGGCACCCGTGGATCTTCCGTGAAATCCGCCACTTCCTCGACACCGGCGAGCCCCTCCCGCCGCTCTCCGTGGAGGAGCGCGTGAAGCTTGCCAAACGCCATTTCGAGCTCTCCCTCAGCTACAAGGGCGAGCGCCGCGGCATCTACGAAATGCGCCGCCACCTCAGCTGCTACTTCAAGGGCCTGCCCGAATTCAAGCCCACCAGGATGAAGCTCGTCACCTCCACCGACCCCGATGAAATCCGCGCCACCCTCGACGAGATAGCCGTCCGGTGGGCCGGAGTTCCCCTCGAGACCACCAACGTGTATGATATATAGGATAATACTGTCACTGCGCAACGCCCGCTACAAAAAAGGCCGCCACACCACCGCCGCCGGGGTCCCGACCATCTGCGTGGGCAACATCACCGTGGGCGGCACCGGCAAGACGCCCCATGCGGAAATGATCCTCCGTGAGCTGCTGGCCAGCGAACGCTGGGGCATGTCCTCCCTGGCCCTCCTTTCCCGTGGCTACAAGCGCCGCAGCAAGGGTTTCCAGCAGGTCCCGTTCGACGGTTCCGCCGCCCTCTACGGCGACGAGCCGGTGCAGGTGAAGCGCAAGTTCCCCACCCTCACGGTGGCCGTGGACAAAGACCGCATCCAAGGTTGCGACATCCTGGTGCACCCGGAAAAGGCCGCCGGCCTGAAAAAGTGTGCGCACCCTCAGTTCCCGCCCGCCGACCTCGTGATCCTCGACGACGCTTTCCAGTACCGCCGTCTCAAAGCCTCCCTGAGCATCGTCCTGGTGGACTGGAACCGCCCCGTCACCGAGGACTCGCTGCTCCCGTGGGGCCGCCTGCGTGACCTGCCGTCCCGCCTCTATGATGCTGATATAGTGGTCGTAAGCAAGTGCCCCTACGTCCTCGATGAGCTCGAGAAGCAGGAAATGGCGCGCACCCTCGGATACGATTCCTTCGACCCCGGCACCGGCACCGCCGTACGCAAAGGGCGCCCGCAGACGCTGCTGTTCACCGGCATAAGCTACGACCGTCTCCAGGGCGTCTTCGACTCCGCTGACCCCCGCTACATCTACTCCAAGAAGCTGATCCTGTTCACCGGCATCGCCGACGACACCCCCCTGCTGCGCCACCTGAGCGACAGCTACAAGATAGTCCACCACCTCCATTTCCCGGACCACCACCGCTACACCCGCGCCGACGTCCGTGCCCTGAAGAGCGCCCTGCGCCACAATCCCACGGCCGCGCTCGCCACCACCGAAAAGGACGCCCAGCGCCTGCGCGACCTCAAATCACTCCCGGACTCCCTAAAAGCCCGCCTCTTCTTCGTACCCATCACCACAGACTTCCTCTCCGACGCCGAGAGGGAGACATTCCGCCAATTTATCAACAACTTATGACACTGAAACACACCCTCTGCTGCGTCCTTCTCTGCGCGGCGCCCTTCATTTCGAACGCCCAGCCGCTCGAGGACTGGCAGGATCCCGCCGTCTCCGAATCCGGCCGTCTCCCTATGCACGCCAGCGTGCGCTCCGACTGCCCCGCAATGCCGCTCGACGGCACCTGGCAGTTCCGCTGGTTCGACAGCTACACCGAGCGCGAAGGCGGCTTCGAGGCCGTCAAATACGACGATTCGGAATGGGCCACCATGCCCGTGCCCGGCATCTGGGAGCTCAATGGCTACGGCGACCCCATCTACACCAACCACGCCTACCCCTGGAAGGGCCACTTCGACAACAATCCCCCCTTCGTGCCGCTTGAACACAACCACGTGGGCCAGTACCGCCGCCACTTCACGCTCACCTGCGAGCAGGCAAGGTCCAAAGTGGTCCTGAAAATCGGCAGCGCCACTTCCAACGTCCGCGTGTGGGTGAACGGCAAGAGCGCCGGCTACAGCGAGGACAGCAAGCTGGAGGCGGCATTCGATATCAGCCGCTACGTGAAGAAGGGCGACAACGTCATCGCGCTCGAGATAATGCGCTGGTGTGACGGCACTTACCTGGAGTGCCAGGACTTCTGGCGCCTGTGCGGCATAGCCCGCGGCGTCAAGCTGGAGTTCCGTCCCCGCAAAGGCGCACTGCAGGACGTGCGTGTGTATGCCGACATGACCGGCACCTTCGATTTCGACGTCACGGTGGAGCCCGGCGCCACCCAGGTGCTCTATGAGCTCACCGCCCCCGACGGCAGCGTGACCAGGCAGATGGAGAAGGTCTATGGCGACGGCGCCTGCTGGAGCGGCAAAATCGCTTCCCCGCAGCTCTGGAGCGCGGAAACGCCCAATCTCTACAAACTCCTCGTCCGCACGCTCGCAAAGGGCAAGCCGGTCGAGACCGCAACGCTCGACGTGGGTTTCCGCACCGTCGAGATCAGGAACGCCCAGCTGCTTGTCAACGGCCAGCCGGTGCTCATCAAGGGTGTGAACCGCCACGAAATGAGCCCCGAAGGCGCCTACTGCGTGAGCCGGGAGGAGATGCTCCGCGACATCAAGGTGATGAAGGAGCTGAACATCAACACCGTACGCACATGCCACTACCCCAACGACCCGTACTGGTACGAACTCTGCGACCGCTACGGCATCTACGTGATCGATGAAGCCAACATCGAGTCGCACGGAATGGGCTACGGGCCCGAAACCCTCGCCAAGCGTGACGATTTCGCCGCAGCGCACATGATACGCATGCAGCGCATGGTGCAGCGGGACATCAACCACCCCTCCATCATAGTGTGGAGCCTGGGCAACGAAGCCGGCGACGGCCCCAACTTCGAGAAGACCTACGCCTGGGTGAAATCCTTCGACAACACCCGCCCGGCCCAGTATGAGCGCGCCGGCCTGAATGACCACACCGACATCTACTGTCCCATGTATGCGGGCTACGAACGCTGCGAGCAGTATTCTGCGAACAACCCTCCCAAGCCCCTGATACAGTGTGAGTACGCCCACGCCATGGGCAACTCGCTCGGCGGCTTCGCTGAGTACTGGGACCTCGTGCGCCGTTATCCTTCCTACCAGGGCGGCTGCATATGGGACTTTGAGGACCAGGCTCTCAGGTGGCCCTACGACCCCGCCCAGGGCAAGGTCTGCGCGGCATCCGGAGCCGGCTCCAAGCTTGACGCCGCCGGCAAGCCTTCGTGGATCTACGTGTTCGGCGGTGACTTCAACACCTATGATTATTCCGACGAGTCGTTCAACTGCAACGGCGTCGTGTCCGCCGGCCGCGTGCCCCATCCGGGCGCCGAGGAGGTGCGCTACCAGTACCGCAGCATCCTCTGCAGCGCCACGCCGGACGACGTGCGCGACGGCAGGGTGAACATTTATAATGAGAATTTCTTCATCACGCTGGAGCGCTACCGCCTCGAGTGGAAGCTTGTCCAGGACGGCACGGTGGTGCGCACGGGCTCGCTCGACCTGCCCGCCATAGCGCCGCAGACCATGGACCAGGTGCAGCTGAGCGGGCTTTCGCTGCCCCGGACGGCGGGTCACGACGTGTCGCTGTGGCTGGATTTCTTCCTGCTCCGCGACGACGGCGTGCTCCCTGCCGGCACCAAGGTGGCGTCAGACCAGATCGCCCTCAGCAGGGAGCTGGTTTGCCGTCCGACGCTTCTCGCGGGCGACGGAGAGCTCAGTGCCGCTGAGGCCGGTGGCCGCTTCGAGGTGGCAGGAAAAGAGTGGAAAGCCGTGTGGGACAAGGCCTCAGGCGCGCTCGTATCGTATTGCGTGCGCGGACAGGAGATGATTGAGATGCCCGTGATGCCGTGCTTCGGAAGGGCCGTGACAGAGAACGACCTCGGCGCCAAGCTCGACAAGAAGATGGCTTGCTGGCTCTACCCTGAGTTCAAGGCCGCGGACTTCAGCGCCAAGAAGGTGGGCGACAGCTTCATGGTGTCGGTGAAATACCCTCTGGAGTACGCTGTGGTGCAGATGCTGTGGATTGCCAGGCCCGGCGGGCAGCTCACTGCCACGCTCAACCTCAAGGACGCCGGACGCCTGTCCGAGGCGCCCGACCTGTTCCGCGTGGGTGTGGAGTTCGCCATGCCCGGGAAGTACTCTACGGTTGATTTTTATGGGGAAGGTCCCTTCGACACATACTGCGACCGCAAGACCGCGGCGCGCCTCGGCCGCTACGTGCAGGACGTGACGGAGCGCTACGACTTCGAGGCCGCCCGCCCGCAGGAGCACGGCACCAACGTGGGTATCAGGAGCTACAAGTTGTTGAACGCCGCCGGCGCCGGCCTGGAGATCACCTCACCGGCCCTGTTCTCCGCCTCGGCCCTGCCGTTCACCCGCCAGACCCTCGACCTCACTGTCGGTGAGTGGCGCCACAGCCGCGAGCTGCTGCCGCTGATGCATAAGGAAAATCGCGCCCGAGGCCTAACCGCCGTCAACTGCGACCTCCTCCAGATGGGACTCGGCTGCGTGAACTCCTGGGGCCAGATCCCCCGCGACGAATACATGATCCACCCCGCCGAGTACTCCTTCACCCTCACCTTCTCCCCCGTGGAGTAGCCTTCTGGCACACCACTCGCACGGAGCGTGAGCGGTAACCTGTTGTTTATCAGCCGATTCCGGAAACACGATTGCCCTATTGGGTGCAATCGCGAAACGGTAATGCGCTAATAGTGAGCAACTTGCCACTCACGGGAATTCACCTTCGGGCAAGGTCGGAGTCACAATCGGGAGGGAGAATAGCCCAATCGCTCCCGATCAGAAGAAAAATCGTCCGTTCGGGAGCGAATTCAAGGAAAAGTCGCCAGTTTCTGTTATATTTGCGTATAAGGTATAAATATTATGAAACGTCTCTTTGTCTTTCTCGTCGCTGCCAGTTGCCTGATTGCCTGCAACATGGCTCCCAAAGCACACAGAATGGTCATAATCGGTCTTGACGGCCTTGGCTCCGAATACATGGATTCGCTGGAGATTCCGGTGATGCGGACCCTGATGGCTGAAGGCAGCTACTGCCTCCACAAGCGCTCCGTGCTCCCTTCTGCCAGCGCCATCAACTGGGCCTCCATTTTCAACGGCCTGCCCACGGAAATCCACGGCTACACCCGCTGGAACTCCACCAGACCGGATATCCCGTGCGTCTATGAGACGGAGCGGGGCCTCCCTCCCACCCTCTTCACCATTTGCCGCGAGCAGCGCCCGGATGAAAAAATCATCGCCCTGTATGAATGGGACGGCGTCAAGTTCTGCCTCGACACGCTCGCCCTCAGTGAGCACCGATGCTTAGGCGAGGATCCGATAGACAACGTCCGCTCCACCGACGCCGTCATAGAATGCCTCACCAGGGAGCGTCCCGACCTGTTCTACGTCCACTATGATTCCCCCGACCACGAAGGGCACAGTTTCGGCTTCGGCGGCAACGAATACAAAGCCAAAGTCGAATTGCTCGACAGTTGTCTCGGCCGCATCATCGACGCCCTGAAAGAGGCCGGCATGTACGACGAGACCGTGTTCGTGGTGATTTCCGACCACGGCGGCAAGAACCGCAGCCACGGCAAAGCCTCCGTCGAAGAACTCGAGGCGCCGATCATCATTTCCGGCCCCGGTATCCCCAAAGGCCACGAAATCCCCGCCCCGATGCTTCAGTACGATGTCACCCCCACGCTTGCCGGCATACTCGGGCTCAAGGTCCCCGACTTCTGGCGCGGCCGCAACCAATTATAAACCACCACCATGAAACGCACACTGATAACCATTATCTGCTGCATTGCAGCCGCATCCCTCGCCCAGGCCCAGCCCATGCCCGGAAGCTTCGAACAGACCTGGCAGAAGGGCCCGGACTGGCTGAAGAACGCCGTCATCTACCAGGTATACCCATCATCGTTTAAAGACTCCGACGGCAACGGCATCGGCGATATCCCGGGCGTGATCTCCAAGCTCGACTACATCAGCAGCCTGGGCGTCACGGCCATCTGGTTCAACCCCCTGTTCGAGTCCGGCTGGATCGACGGCGGCTACGATGTACTTGATTTCTACCGGGTTGACCCCCGTTTCGGCACCAACAACGACCTCGTCGAGCTGATTGAGAAGGCCCACAAAAAAGGCATCCGCGTGATGCTCGACCTCGTGGCCGGCCACACCTCCGACAAGCACCCCTGGTTCCTCCAGAGCGCCCAGGACACCAATCTCCAGTATTCCGACTACTTTATCTGGAGCGACCGCCTGCCCGACAAGAAGGCCGAAAAGGACCTTGAGACCATGCTGAAGGACCCCAACTTCATGCAGAACACCACCGGCAAGTGGATGAAGAGCGACTACCCGCGCGCGAAATACTACAACAAGAACTTCTACGCCTGCCAGCCCGCACTGAACTACGGTTACGCCAACCCCGACCCGTCGCGTCCCTGGGAGCAGAGCGTCGACGCCCCCGGGCCCAGGGCCGTGCGCCAGGAGCTGAAGGACATACTTGCATTCTGGTACGGCAAGGGCGTGGACGGCTTCCGCGTGGACATGGCCTCCAGCCTCGTGAAGAACGACCGCGACAAGAAGGAAATCCTCCGCCTGTGGCGCGAGATGCGAGAATGGTCCGACGCCAACTACCCAGGCCGCGTGCTGATGGCGGAGTGGAACGACCCGAAGTACTGCCTCGCCAGCGGCTTCAACGTCGATATGATGCTCAACGGCACCACGTCCGCCAGCCGCAGGATGTACTTCGACAAGAAGCACCAGGCCAACGGCGGCTGCTACTTCTCCCTCAGCGGCGGCGCCCCTTCGGAGTTCGACCTCTACGGCAACTCCTGGCCCGAAGACCGCATCGACCGCAGCACCACCCCGGCCGACATGCTGAAGCGTTACTATGACTACACCACCGACGTCTTTGAATGGACACGCGACTGGGGCTACGTGGCCTCCATCACCGGCAACCACGACCACCTGCGTTTCAACACCGGCGCCCGCAACGACCCGTCCCAGCTCAAGGTCATGATGGCGTGGATACTCACAATGCCGCTTCCCATCCTCTACTACGGCGATGAAATCGGCATACGCAGCCTCGTGGACCTGCCCAACGTCGAAGGTGCCAACCACAACGGCAAGGAAAGGGCCGGCGGCCGCAGCCCCATGCAGTGGGACTCCTCCGCCAACGCCGGATTCAGCACCTGCAAGCCCGAAGATATCTACATCCCCGTCTGCCCGGAATGGACCCCAGCCACATCCTATCCCCAATATGTTGAATGGAAAGCGGCCGGCTGCAAGAATCCCACCGCCTCCGGCGCCATCACCGTCGAATCCCAGGATAGCGACCCCGAATCCCTGCTCAACTGGACCAGGGCGCTGATCGCCCTCCGCAAAGCCACGCCCGCCCTCTGGGCCGACGCCCGCTTCGAGCCCCGCTTCGACGCCGCCCATCCCTACCCGATGGTCTACACCCGCACCGACGGCAAGGCCACCTACCTGGTAGCCCTCAACCCCACCGCCAAAAAGCAGACGCTCACCCTCGCCGGCACCCACCCCGCCGCCTCGCCGGTGCTATGCTCCGGCAAAGCCACCTACAAAGCGGCCCGGAAGGGCGACAAGCTCACCCTCCCTCCCGTCTCCGCCCTCATCATCAAACTCGACTAGCCTGCCCCGGGCGGCTTTTCACCGCATTCGCTCCCGAATGGACGTTTTTTTGCCGATTGGGAGCGTTTGGGCTATTCTCCCTCCCAAATGGACGATTATTCTGCCGATCGGGAGCGGTTTTGCCGTTTTCTCTCCCGATTACGTCTCCAGCCCTGCCCGAAGGTGCCGGCGGATGGACCTTGGGGAAAGAAATCGGCAGTTTTTAAGCCCGAAGGTGCCTGGTACTGTACCTTCGGGCAAAGGAAGAGATTCTTCGCTGCCCGAGAGATTCTTCGCTGCGCTCAGAATGACAGTGGGAAGGAGGCCGCTACTTGTCGCGGCCGGAGCGGTAGAGTTCCCAGCTGTTGAAGAGGTTCTGCCAGATGGCGTAGAGGCCGCCGGCGACGGAGGTGACGGGGGTCAAGTAGTTGTAGCCCAGCCAGATAAGGAAGCCGTTGTTCTTCTGGCCGAGGGCCTGGCCGGCGGTGAGGCTGTCCGCGCGGGGGGAGGGAACGGCGGCACGGGCACCGGCAGCACCCACCGAAGCGGCCGGACCGACAGCAGCAGAGGCCC